>NZ_JAELTL010000030.1:0-65085 GCF_016428815.1 Serratia sp. ASV30
TGCCTGGCGGCAATAGCGCGGTGGTCCCACCTGACCCCATGCCGAACTCAGAAGTGAAACGCCGTAGCGCCGATGGTAGTGTGGGGTCTCCCCATGCGAGAGTAGGACACTGCCAGGCATCAATTAAACGTTATCAGTATGACACCTGGTAATGCGCGAAATCACCAAGGTGGTTTTGCCAGCATCGAAAGATGCGACGTAAAAGAATCGGTGGAGCGGTAGTTCAGTTGGTTAGAATACCTGCCTGTCACGCAGGGGGTCGCGGGTTCGAGCCCCGTCCGTTCCGCCACTTAATTGATAAGCCCTGAGTCTCTGACTCAGGGCTTTTTCATTTGCTTAAATTAAACTCATCAACGACTAATTCCTGCCTCAATTAGCGTCAATTTCTGATTATTGTTGCCTGCTAATCAAAAGTCTTATGCACAATAGGGCGTTTTTGATCAACAAAACTGCTGCCATAATCCTCTCAAGCTGTTTTGATAAACAAACCGAGAGAACACAATTATGAGCATCCCTGCATTTGGCTTAGGTACCTTCCGTCTACAAGATCAAGTGGTGATCGATTCCGTTAGCACCGCTCTGGAACTGGGCTACCGTGCCATCGACACCGCACAAATCTATGAGAACGAAGCGGCCGTCGGCCAAGCTATCGCGGCCAGTTGCGTGAAACGTGAAGAGCTATTTATCACCACCAAAATCTGGATCGCCAACCTGGGCAAAGACCAACTGGTCCCTAGCCTGCAAGAAAGCCTGAAAAAGCTGCAAACCTCCTATGTGGATCTGACCTTGATCCACTGGCCGTCACCGAACGATGAAGTCTCGGTTGCCGAGTCTATGGCGGAGTTGGTGAAGGCTAAGGAACTCGGACTGACGCGTCAGATTGGTATTTCCAACTTCACCGTTGAACTGATGCAGCGCGCTATTGATGCGGTGGGGGCTGATGCGATTGCCACCAACCAAATCGAGCTCTCACCGTATCTGCAAAACCGTCAGGTGGTTGAATTTGCAAAACAACATGGCATTGCCATCACCTCCTATATGACGTTGGCTTATGGCAAGGCGTTGCAGGATGAAGTCATCAATAATATCGCCAAGCGCCGTGACGTGACCGCCGCTCAGGTGATCCTGGCTTGGGCTATGCAACTGGGATATGCGGTGATCCCGTCTTCGACCAAGCGTGAAAATCTGGCAAGCAACCTGTTGGCTCAGCAATTGACGCTGTCTGATGATGAAATGGCGGCGATTGCAGCATTGGAATGCAATGGTCGCCTGGTTAGTCCGGAAGGTCTGGCACCAAACTGGGATTGATAGGTTGGCCATCTGTGGTTTTGAGGCCACAGACGGCTTAGCTGATTTTAACGAGCGATCTTTTGGTGCAGGGCGATAATCTCTCGGCCCATTTCCATCAGCATAATCGCGTTCATCAGATGGTCCTGTGCATGGACCATCACCAGATGAACCGGGATTTTACCGCTGCCTTCGTCCATTTCGATCAGTTTGGTTTGCACCTGATGAGCGCCAGAGAGTGCCTCCTGCGCTTGTTGCATATACTGTTCGGCCTGAACGAAATCTTCTTCTTCGCGCGCACAGCGCATGGCTTGAAACACCAGACTGCGGGCGTAACCCGCATTGGCAATCAGCTCCATCACTTCGTTTTCCAAATCCATATTAGGCTTCCTCAATCAGCGCCAGGGCTTGATCCAATACCTTGTCACCCTTCATGGTGCCGTAGGCCATCATATCGATGCAGGCGACTTTTTTATGGTGCTCGTGGGCAATCTTCTCGCACTCTGCCAGCTTATAGCGGATCTGCGGCCCCAGCAGTGCGACGTCAAATTCGGTTACCGCCGTTTTGTATTCACGGATCGACTTGGCGCAGATCTCGGCGTCAATGCCGCGCGCTTTGGCTGCTTCTTGCATCTTTTTCACCAGCAGACTGGTGGACATACCCAAGTCACACACTAACAGGATCTTTTTCATGTTATTTCTCCAGGCGTTCCAGCAAATGCTGGATTAAAAGTGGGATCGGTCGGCCAGAGGCCACGCTACGGCCATTTTCGCGCCACAACGCAGTGCCGCTGATATCAAGGTGTGCCCAGGGAATATTCGCCGGGCTGAAACGACTCAGGAAGTAGGCGGCGGAGGTACTGATCGCCGCATTGTTGGTCGGCGTGTTACACAGGTCGGCAATATGACTCTCCACCTGTTTGCTGAAGCGATCGTCCAACGGCAACGACCACAGAGGATCGCCACTGCGCAAGCCTGCCTGAGTGAGATCGTGACGCAGGTTTTCATCCTCGGTCATCAGGCCGCTAAGATCGTAACCCAAGGCCTTGACCACCGCGCCGGTGAGCGTAGCCAGATCGATCACGTATTCTGGCGGCTGCTGATTATTGGTCAACCTGCTGGCGTAGGCGATGCCATCGGCCAGCACCAGTCGCCCCTCGGCATCGGTGTTGTTGATTTCCACGGTTAAGCCGCTGTAGCTGGTTGCGACATCTCCAGGGCGCATCGCTGCCGGGCCAATCATATTTTCGGCCAGCGCCAGTACGCCAACCAGACTGACCGGCAGCTTGAGTTCTGCCACGGCCAGCATCAGGCCAAAGACGTTAGCTGCGCCGCACATGTCATATTTCATGGTGTACATGCCATCGCCGCCCTTTAGCCACAGGCCACCGGTATCGAAAGTGATACCTTTGCCCACGTAGGCGCTGAAGGGGCCAGTGACGCTCCCCTGGTAACGTATCACCACCAGACGCGGAGGATTATCGGCACCTTTACCTACGGCCTGTAGCAAGCCCAGACCTTGTTCAGCGATCTGCTGTTCATCCAACACTTCGCAGCTCAGGCTAGGATAGGGGGCAATCTGGCGGGCGATCTCGCTGGCAAAGAATGCCGGGGTGCAGCGATCGCTTGGCGTGTCGGCAATGCGTCGTGCTGCCTTCATCCCTATGGCGGTGGCAGTTGCTTGAGACAGGCGTGGCTCGAGAGTGGCTCGCTGCTCCGGCTGGCAATAGAACACCAACTCCTGGATACGCGGTGTGGGTGACGCTTCTGCCTTTTTCAGCCCGAGATCGCTCAGTTGGTAATCCAGGTTGAACAGGAAATGCAGCAGAGGGTTCAGTGCCGGCAGGCTGCGGTGATCAAACGCCGTGCAGTCGACAATCAACTGCGTACTAGTACCACTGCGTAGTAGAGGACGCAGTGCGGTGACCAGCTTGCTGGTTTGCCCATCGAACCAGAACGTTTTTGGCAACAGCGTGACGCGGCCTGCCGGAGCACAGCCATAGGCGCAGTCGGCGGTTTGCTGCTGGGCGGTGGCATGGAGTTCCTGTAACAGGGCTGCATTGCAGGGTAATTGCAGTGGGCTGCCGGGGTAGCTAATCACATGGCTGTTAACTCCCCATGCGGGGATTTCACTCTGTAACCGATATTTAATCAAAATGGATCTCCTCAATCGGCGCGCGAATGCGCTCGGCATAGTCGGCTAGCCATTGCTCGCTGGCTGGGGTGAAGTGGGTATGCTCGGCGCGGCGTTCTGCCAGGTACACCGTTGGTGGCTGGATGGCGCTGGCGACAACAAACGAGAAAGTTTTGATATTGGTAGAAATACCGAACTCCCCTTGCCGATTCATACAGACTACGGAGAGATCGCCCACCCGGCCAAAGCGGGCTATCAGCCGATCTTCCAACTCGAAGACGACCGAATCGGCCGCCTGTTGTGGCGTCATACCTTGCTGCATACGACGCACGATCTCATAGCTGGTGCAGCCTTTCATCAGGTCTTCACCCACGCCCGTGGCGGTTGCGGCACCGATCTGGCTGTCACAGTAGAAACCGGAACCAATCACCGGTGAATCACCCAGGCGGCCACGACGTTTCATAAACAACCCGCTGGTAGACGTGGCCACGCTCATTGAACCATGCAGATCGAGGCCGATAATGCCGACGGTATCGTGGCCATCGTAGGGGCTAAGGCCCTTATCGATGGTTTCGCGGCAGCGCTTACGATAGTGCTGGGTTGCACGCTCGGTGAGCATGGTCTTGTCGGCAAAACCCTGGCTAAGGGCCCACTCACGTGCGCCAGCTCCCACCAGGACGCTGTTGAAGCGTTCGCGGCTCAGCGCCTGGGCAACCTTCACCGGGTTAGCGATATCCACCAGGTTGCCAACGGCACCAAAGGCCAGCGTATCGCCATCCATAAAGGCCGCATCCAGTTCTACCTCACCATTTTCGGTAGGTAGACCACCGTAACCGACAGATTTATAAAACGGAAAATCCTCCACTTCCGCCACCGCGCTAACCACGCTTTGTGTGGCGCTTGCCCCGGCTTTCAGCGCTTCACTGGCCTGGGTGACGCCTTCCAGTGCCATACGCCAGGTTGCAATCATTCCCCACATATCAAACTCCTGATGTTTCGGCTGCGCGATACTGTTTGTCCAGAATGCGCAGGAAAGGCAGATAAAGCATGGCACCGATCAGCAGGTTAACGATCTGCATCAGGCTGCCACTCAAATGGCCGGTCACGATAAAGCCACTGATCACCGGCGGTAGCGTCCAGGGGATAAATACCCCGGTAGTGACGGCGACGGCCCCCACCTTCATCGCCACGTATTGCACGGTAACCAACACCACCGGCACCAGGTTGAAGGGGATCAGCATGATGGGGTTCATGATCACTGGCAGGCCAAACAGGATCGGTTCATTAATGTTGAAGATTGAAGCTGCGGCCCCCATGCGGCCTACTTCGCGAATACTATTGCTACGGGCAAAGAACAGAATGGCGATCACCAGCGACAGGGTGGCACCAGCACCGCCCATCCAGACCATATCGAAGAACTGTTCGGTGACGATGTGCGGTGGCGTGACCCCGGCCTGGATAGCGGCGATGTTGTCGGTCTGGTTTTCCATCCACAGCGGGCGGATGATGCCGTTGACCATCGAACCAGAGTTGATCCCCACCGACCATAGGATGGTGATACTCAACACCGTCAGCAGAGCGCCAATGTAGGAAGTGCCAAAGTGACGTACCGGCGTGGCGACTACGTTATAAATAAACTGATGAATGGTTTGGTAGCTGGTGTGTTCGAACAGAATACGGATCGCCAGCACCAGAATGATCACGAACAGTGCAGGCAGCAGAGCGGCGAAGGATTCCTGTACCGCAGGTGGCACGCCTTCGGGCATTTTGATGATTAGCTTGCGGCGCTTGAGGTAGCAGAACAGTTCGGTCCACAGCAGTGAGCCGATCATCGCCACAAACAGCCCCTTGCTGCCGATCCACTCGGTCGGGATCACATTGATATTGCCCAAGGCTTCTACCTTGATAAACGGCGTGAGGATCAGGAAGCATACCAGCGACAGAATACCGCTGGAGACGCGATCCTCATCATAATGTTCCGCCAGGCGGTAAGCGGTAAGGAAACTGACGAACAGCGACATGGTGGAGAACACCGCGTTGAACGGGATCTCGATGATATTGCTCCAGCTGGCACCAAACAGGCCCGCCATAAACTGCTGGTAACCCTGATTGGGGAACGATGAGATCACCAGCAGGATCGAGCCGACGATAATGAACGGCATAAAGGAAACATAGGCACCGCGAATGGCACACAAATGCCTCTGCTGTGCGGCCTTGGCCGCCAGAGGCATCAGCTTGGCTTCAAGAAATCCCAGAGCGTTGTTCATGGTAAACCCCATAGGTATGCGTATTGGAGGAAACAGGTAAGGGTGGCGACTTATTGGCTGGGATTATCAGTGAATGGATTTTAAAGAAAGGTGAATCAGTTCACAGTGTGAGGTGAATTTATAAAATATCTCACAAGATTAGTTATGATGAGGCATCAATTTTAGTGTGGAGTCTACGATGGAAATCAAGCTACATGCCAATGCGACCACTACCCCACGAGTACGGCGTTATATCCAGCAATCGGATAAAAGCGATCGCGTATTGGCGCAGGAGCTGGGTATTTCCGTGGCGACGGTACGCCGTTGGCGGCAGCGCCAGGATGTCGCCGATCGCCATACGGTGCCCAAGAGCCTTCGCAAGGCACTGACAGACGAACAGAGTTTGCTTATCAACTGGCTGAGACAAAAATTACAGCTGCCGCTGGATGAGCTGCTGGTGGTGGTGGTTCAGGGTATGCAACAGTCGATCTCCCGTGCGGGCTTGGATCGCTATCTGCGCGGTGTGGGCCAGCGTAGTGAGGCAGAAAATAGGGAGCTACGAGGTAAAAAGGCGGTAAAAGCGGGCGAACTGCCGGGAACTCTCGCTCTTTTTTATCAACGAATTAGCCTATCGGCCGAAGATGGCGGCGAGCAACACCTCTTGTGGGCCGAAGAGAAGGTCAGCGGCTGGCTGAGTGCACGAGCCTTTGCGGGAGCCTCGCCGATGCTGGTGGTCAACTGGCTGAAGGAACTGTTACCGCACTGCCCAGGTGATATACAATCTATTGAGACTGAAAATAAAAAGCTGTTCGGCAATCGCGAGTCTCAGGCCCATCCCTTACAGCTATGGTGTCGGGAGCAGGGGATAAGGTTGCAACAACCCGCGCTACCGCAAATGGAGATTGTGCTGCGGCTCGAAAGCCAACTGGCGGACCTGTTACCAGTAGCGGAGAACTCTTCGCTGGATGTTGTGCTGCAGGCGCTCTGTGCCAGCTATAACCAACACTGGCCGCAGAAGAAGCTGGGTGGCCTGACTCCCACCACATTCTGGTTACAACATCGGACAGGTTAGCGAGGTGTGAGGCTTTCACTAAGAAAGTCGATAAAGCTGCGCAGGCGGTTGCTTACGGCGCTGTCGCTGTAATAAACCGCATTGACCGGCACGGCAACCGGCAGTGTCTCCTTGACCAGGATCTGCACTAAATCCCCACGCTGGATATCCTCATCGATCATAAAGTTCGACAGGCAGGCGATACCGTTGCCATGTAGGCAAAGGTGGCGCTGTGTTTCTCCGCTGTTGGTGGTCAACCCTGGAGTGATCTCCAACTGCCGGCCATCGGCGCAGGCTAATGGCCAACGGTTCAGGTTGGGCAGATCGTTGAAGCCGATGCAGCAGTGTTGCGCCAGATCCTCCACGCTTTGCGGGGTACCGAACTGCTGCAGATAGGCTGGTGACGTCACAATTTTTCGATAGCTGGTCATCAGTTTGCGGGCCTTCAAACTTGAGTCTGTCAGTTCCCCCACGCGGATGGCAATGTCGACCTTGCGCTCAATCAGGTTGATAAAGGTTTCTGACGAGACTAGCGAGAGCGACATTTCCGGGTAGCGGGCACGAAACTCGCCAACCAATGGGGTCAGTACGTGCAACACGACCGGCGTTGCGGCATCCACGCGCAACAGGCCCTGGGGCCGCTGGCGGCTCTCCATCAGCGCATTTTCCGCCGCGGCCATATCGCTCAGGACTTTCTGCACCTGGCGGAAATAGTTTTCTCCCTCCTGCGTCAGGCTTATCTGGCGGGTGGTGCGATTGAGCAGCGTGACCCCCAGCTTGCTCTCCAGCTTTTTTACCGTACGGCTGACCACCGAGTTTGCCTGTTCCAAGTGCTCCGCCGCGCGGCTGAAGCTACCGCATTCCACCACGGTGACAAAGGTGATCAGTTCATCCGAATTTGCCTTCATTGTTGCTCCATCAGCAAAATTTATTTGAAATTTTGAGCATTTTTATCATTTAAGCACAGGCAGATAATCACCGCTATCAACCCGAACGCTATTTTGGAGTTAGCAATGCCTCTCGCTTTACTTGCCTTGACCATCAGTGCCTATGCCATCGGCACCACGGAGTTTGTGATTGTCGGATTGATCCCGACCATCGCCGAGCAGTTGAACGTCACTGTGCCCTCTGTAGGGTTGCTGGTGACCCTTTATGCCATTGGGGTGGCGATCGGTGCTCCGGTACTGACTGCATTAACCGGCCGAGTGCCGCGCAAGATGCTGCTGGTGGGCTTAATGGTGCTGTTCACCCTTGGCAATCTGCTGGCCTGGCAGTCACCGAGCTATGAGTCACTGGTGGTTGCTCGTTTACTGACTGGCCTGGCACACGGGGTGTTTTTCTCAGTGGGTTCAACCATTGCGACTAGCCTGGTAGCCAAAGAGAAGGCGGCAACGGCCATCGCCATCATGTTTGGTGGCTTGACCGTTGCTCTGGTGACCGGCGTGCCGCTAGGCACATTTATCGGCCAGCACTTCGGCTGGCGTGAGACCTTCCTGGCGGTGTCGTTGATTGGAATGGTGGCGATTATTGCCAGCCTGATCCTGATCCCGAACAACATCAAGAACCAGGCCAGTGCCAGTATCCGCGATCAGCTGCAAGTGCTGACTCACCCGCGCTTGCTGCTGATTTACGCCGTGACCGCATTGGGCTACGGCGGGGTATTTACGACCTTTACCTTCCTGGCACCGATGATGCAGGAGCTGGCTGGTTTTTCGGCTCCGGCCGTCAGTTGGATTTTGCTGGCCTATGGCATTGCGGTAGCCATCGGTAACATCTGGGGGGGCAAGCTGGCCGACCGTCATGGCGCGGTACGTGCATTGAGCTTTATCTTTGCCGCGTTAGCCGCCTTGCTGTTGGTGTTTCAGTTTACCGCCAGCCACAGCGTCGCTGCGCTGCTGACGGTGGTGGTAATGGGGGTATTTGCCTTTGGCAATGTGCCAGGCTTGCAGGTTTATGTGGTGCAGAAGGCTGAGCAGTACACGCCGAACGCGGTAGACGTTGCTTCTGGCCTGAATATTGCGGCTTTCAACGTGGGGATCGCACTGGGATCAGTGATTGGTGGACAGACCGTAGCCTCACTAGGGTTGGCGCAAACGCCTTGGATCGGCGCGCTGATTGTGGTGGGGGCGTTGTTGTTGATCGGCCTTAGTGGCCGTTTGGATAAACGCTACCAACAGCAGTTCGCCTGATCCCATCTAGCCCCTTTCTTCTTGGCCCGCATTAGTGGGCCTTTTCGCATTCAGCGCGAACCTTTACAGACACATACACAGCATTGATTGAAATCGGCCCGCCTTGCCCCTATAACTGGATCTCTAAAAGCCATGTTGGCAGAGCCGCTCAGGCGTATACTCAATTTAGTCTTGGTAGCCATGTTGCTATCAACGTGATTTTCATCCGAACGGGAAATAGGCGAATAACGTGCCGAAACGAACTTATGCAATGAGGTATGTTGCGGGCCAGCCAGTTGAACGGATTTTCCCTGGTGCCATCAATCAGCCGCTACCGCCGGGGGCCGCGTTGCCTACGTCTGGAGCGCTGCGGGTGATGGTATGGAATATTTTCAAACAGCAGCGTGCCGATTGGCTTTCGGTGTTGAAAGACTTCGGTAAAGATGCGCAGCTGGTGCTATTGCAGGAGGCGCAGACCACGCCGGAATTGGTCAGCTTTGCCACCTCTAACTATCTGGCGGCCGATCAGGTGCCCGCCTTTGTGTTGCCGCAACACCCTTCTGGTGTGATGACGCTGGCGGCTGCACATCCGGTGTATTGTTGCCCGTTGCGCGAACGGGAGCCGCTGCTGCGTTTGGCCAAGTCGGCGTTGATCACCGTCTATCCTTTATTAGATGGTCAACTGTTGATGGTCGTGAATATCCACGCGGTGAACTTTAGTCTGGGAGTGGATGTTTACAGCAAGCAGCTTGGCCCGATTGGTGAGCAGATCGCCCTCCATCGGGGGCCGGTGATCATGGCGGGGGATTTTAATGCCTGGAGTCGCAAGCGCATCAACGCCCTGTATCAATTTGCCAGCGATATGGCGTTGCACGAGGTCAACTTCGCCGACGATCATCGCCGCAAAGCCTTTGGCCGTCCGTTGGATTTTATCTTTTACCGCAACCTGGGCGTTACAGAGGCCTCGGTGCTGGTGACTCAGGCCTCAGACCACAATCCGCTGCTGGTGGAGTTCCATTCGCAAACCGATAAACCGGTCTGGTAGCGAAATTTGGCCAATAAAAAAGCATCCCGAGGGATGCTTTTTTTGTAGCGAAAACTTAGGTTTCCGGCGACGATTTGTTGCTGACAAACAGCGTCAGCTTCACACCGGGTTGCAGACTGCTGCCTTTGCCGAGCGTTGAGTTCCAACGCATCACGTCGTTAATTTCGACGCCGTGACGACGTGCAATGCTGGATAGCGAATCACCTTTACGTACTTGGTAGGTGATGCTGCTGTTATCTCTGGCATTGCTGGCCACTTGCAGGGTTTGCCCAACTTTCAGCGTGCTCTTGCCACGCAAATTGTTCCAACTCTGCAAATCGCTGGTCTTAACGTTCAACCGTTTGGCTATGGTGGATAACGTATCGCCGGAGCGAACCTTATACGCACTTCCGCCTGACAGGCCGCTGTTCTTCGCCAACTGGGTGGTTGGTAATGTCGCAGCTATCTGTCCGTCGGCCAACGAGTCTTTCAACTGTGCGGCATTCTTTTTGGGAACCATGATGTAATGGGGCCCATTAGGTGCCGTAACGCCTTTCTTGTAGCCAGGGTTATAAGCCTTCATCTTGGTGAGAGAAAGCCCAGACATCTCTGCCGCCTGAGTCAGCTGGATCTGCTGCCCGACATCAATACGCGCCAGTGCACGGGTTTCGTCAGTTTTTGGCAACTTGACGCCGTACTTTTTGCTGTGCTTGATGATATCGCTCAGTGCCAGCATTTTCGGGACATAGATTGACGTTTCACGCGGAAGCGACAATGCCCAGAACTCGGTGGACTTACCCTGACGTTTATTCGCCTTAACCGCCTGCATGACTCGGCCTTCACCACTGTTATAAGCAGCGACGGTCAATAACCAGTCACCGTCAAACATGCGGTTCAAACGCTCCATCATGTTAAGCGCAGCGGTCGTCGAGGCCACAACATCACGGCGCCCGTCATACCACTGATTGTTTTTCAAACCATAATTGCGACCCGTTTGCGGCACGATCTGCCATAGCCCTGCGGCATTGGCACTTGACGTGGCGTGAGGGTCAAAAGCGCTCTCCACTATGGGTAGCAGTACCAGTTCCATCGGCATATTGCGTTTCTTAATCTGCCCGACTATCCAGTACATGTACGGCTCTGCCCGTAATGTTACATCGTGGAGATAGCTCTTACTTTTTAAATATTTTCTTTTCTGTTCACGGATCCGGTCGTTTTCCGGAACCTCCATCTTCAGCTCGTCGCTAATGAAGTTCCACAGGTTCTGCTGAGCGGCGCTACTGTTACTGTCTAGCCACCGTGCCGAACTCGCTGTGTACTCTCCTGCTTCACTTTCTTGACCTGCCGAAGACAGACTCTGTGCATGTTGCTTTGGTGCCGGTACATCCTGCCAGGATGACTGGCAACCAACCAACAAGACCGAGGCGAGAAGTATCGCTTTAGCCTTCATGTGTGTGTCAATATAGTTGCTTAAAAGACGAGCAAGGATACTTTGCTTCGCCAAAAAACACAACTAAAAGCTTAGAAGGCATCCTTGCGCAGGCGTAATTCGGAAAAAACCGAATGAAGCTGGCTCGGTGGCGAATTAAAGCCTATTTCCTTTTGTAAATCAGTGTCATGGCAGCGTAAAAATAGATTAATTTTACGCTCTAATTGCAACGTTGTGGGCACGCTGGGTACGCCTTTTGCCCTTGATTGCTCAATTTGTTGCTGATATGTTTCAATTTGGCGGTCTTGCGGCAAAATTGTCCTGGCAAACTTAAGGTTTGAGAGCGTGTACTCATGTGCGCAACAAATTAGGGTTTCGTCGGGAAGTTGCGCGAGCCGTTGAAATGAGTGGTACATTTGTTCTGCCGTCCCTTCAAAAAGCCGTCCGCAGCCCGCTGAAAAAAGCGTATCTCCACAGAAAAGATAAGGTGCACTGTAGAATGCCACGTGTCCCAGGGTATGCCCTGGAACCGCGATGGTGGTGTAGCTACGCCCACCAATTTCCAGGATATCGCCATCCTGAACCAACCGATTTGCTCCCTTATTGGCGGTTTCCTGGGGGCCATACACCGGCAGATCCGGATATTGCGCAACGATTTCCGCTACGCCGCCGACATGGTCGTGGTGGTGGTGGGTCAATAATATGGCGTCGGGGGTCAGTTGCCGTTGGGACAACGCCGCCAATACCGGGCCAGCTTCGCCGGGATCGACGATCACACATCGCCCTTGCTGGTTAGCCAATAACCAAATGTAATTGTCCTGAAAAGCGGGAATGCTGATAAGATTCATGGAACACCTCTCGTTGGCAATGGCTTGAAAGAGATACTAAACCATGAAACCAGCCCAGACTCTAGAAAAGCTCACTAGCCCTTACTCCTGGGCCGGGTTGCCGTGGGGCGAATACTATCGTGAGGGGTTGGAGCAGCAGTTGCAGCCCTGGTGGCCCAAGATGTTTGGTTTCCATCTGTTGAAGATCGGCAATCTCAGCGCCGAGTTGGATAGCGAAAAGTGCGCCATCTCGCATCAGGTTAACGTGGGATTGGCCGGGGATAACCTGCATGTTCAGGCCGATCCTTATCAACTGCCCTTTGCAGCCAAGTCCGTCGATGCCTGCCTGTTGGCCCATACGCTCTCTTATGCCGATGACCCACACCGTATGTTGCGTGAGGTCGATCGCGTCATGATTGACGATGGCTGGCTGGTGATCAGCGGTTTCAATCCTTTTAGCCTGCTAGGTCTGGGGAAGCTGATCCCCCGGTTGCGCAAACACCAGCCTTACGTCAGCCGGATGTTTACCCAGATGCGCCTGTTGGACTGGCTCAGCCTGCTTAATTATGAGGTGTTGGATCAGACGCGCTTCCATGTATTGCCTTGGCAGCGCAAGGGAGGGACTTTCTTGAGTACGCATTTACCGGCGCTTGGCTGTATGAGCGTGATTGTAGCCCGCAAGCGAACCTTGCCGCTGACGCCAACGCCGATGAAAGTGGGGGCGAGGAAACACTCTCTCAGCCGCGCAGTGGGCGCGACCAAGAGTTATCGCAAACTGCCTTAAGCTTCGGGCTTGTAGCCAACGTCGTCCTGCGTTGGGCTGCCTGCCGCATCACGTGCCAACACGTCACAACGTTCGTTTTCCGGGTGGCCGGCATGGCCTTTGACCCATTCCCAACGGATGGTATGGCGGGCAATCGCCAGATCCAGGCGCTGCCAGAGATCGACGTTTTTCACCGGTTTTTTGTCGGCGGTTTTCCAGCCGCGCTTTTTCCAGTTGTGGATCCAACTGGTGATCCCCTGGCGGACGTATTGGCTATCGGTGCTCAGCACCACTTCGCAGGGGGTGGTCAAGGCTTCGAGCGCCACAATGGCGGCCATCAGCTCCATGCGGTTATTGGTCGTCAGGTAATAACCCGCGCTGAACAGTTTCTCGTGCTGTTTATAACGCAAAATTGCGCCGTAACCGCCGGGGCCTGGATTACCAAGGCAAGAGCCGTCGGTGAAAATTTCTACCTGTTTAAGCATCTCTGGTAGACTCTTCCTATCAGTTTTATAAAAACCAAGTCTGACATAAACCAGCGCCATGAGCACAGCATTATGATCTCTACACCAACCAGACAGATCGTTCTCGATACCGAAACCACCGGTATGAACAAGCTAGGGGTTCACTACGAAGGCCACCGCATCATTGAGATCGGGGCCGTTGAGGTGATCAACCGTCGCCTGACCGGGCGCCATTTCCACGTTTACGTCAAGCCGGATCGGCTGGTGGATCCGGAAGCCTATGGCGTACACGGTATCAGCGATGAGTTCCTGGCGGATAAGCCTACTTTCGATCAGATCGCCGCTGAATTTATCGACTTTATCCGTGGTGGCGAATTAGTCATTCATAACGCAGCGTTCGATATCGGCTTTATGGATCACGAGTTCCGTATGTTGCAGCGAGATATCCCGAAGACGGAGACCTTCTGCACCATTACCGACAGCCTGTTGATGGCGCGCCGCCTGTTTCCAGGCAAGCGTAACAACCTCGATGCGCTGTGCAACCGTTATGAGATAGACAACACCAAGCGAACGCTGCACGGCGCTTTGCTCGATGCCGAGATCCTGGCGGAAGTCTATCTGGCGATGACCGGTGGCCAGACCTCGATGGCTTTCCAGATGGAGGGGGATACCCAGCAGACGGATTCAGCCCAGGATATCCAACGCATCCAACGCCCGGCTACGGCGATGAAAGTGATCTATGCCAGTGACGCAGAATTGCAGGCTCACGAATCACGTCTGGATCTGGTGCAAAAGAAGGGCGGTAGTTGCCTGTGGCGTGGTGGCGCAGCAGCCGAATAACAGCCTCTCGGGATAGAAATGACGCCTAAGCGGCATAATTAACGCGTGTTCGTTGAAAAACTGTGCAAACGACTCTTTTTATAAGAAAAGACGTTGACGGAATGGCGAGGCAACCGTAATATTCGCCTCGTTCCCACACAAGAGGGAACGTTGCGGAGCGGTAGTTCAGTTGGTTAGAATACCTGCCTGTCACGCAGGGGGTCGCGGGTTCGAGCCCCGTCCGTTCCGCCAACATTCAGGGCCATGTTATTAACTAACGTGGCCCTTTTTCTTTGCTAAAATTTCCACTATGCCATTGCCGTCTGGCTCGCATTCGCTTGTATCCTTTTTATTTGGATTCCTTCAGATTTTCATTTTGCCGCTTGGCGTGCTGACAGCATCGCAGGATACCCTCGTCGCCCCTCTGACGTCCGCCATCGAACGTCACTGCAAGGGATCGCCATTCAAAACCGCCTGCTGGCGGAAGACGAAGCCAGCAACATCGCTTTCCATCTAGTGAGGCATACTGGCCTTGATGCGTAAATTAACGATGGCGAATTTGCAGGGCTGCGGGCAGGTAGCGCTGTAGCGGCTCAGGCGTGTTGTCGTCGATAAGCTGGCTGATCAGATCGTAGCAGTGCCAGGCCAACTGGCGGTTGTCCTGCTGCACGGTGTCGATACGCAGCGACAGCGAATCATACAGATAGTGATCGTCAAAGCTCGCCAGATGGATGTCGCAATCGAGCAAATGATGTTGGCTCATATAGCGCAGCACCCCTTCCAGCAGTCCGCAGGCGGCGGTAAACAGCGCCTTTGGCGGACGGCCGAGACGGGCGCAGAGTGCGGCGAACATCTCATAGCCGGAACTGGGATGATAGTTGCCGTTGATCACCCATTCCGGACGCAGTTGAATGCCTGCCTGTGCCAAACCCTGAGTAAAGCCCGCCAGACGGTCGCGTGATGGTGAGAGCCGTGGCTGACCGCCTAAAAACCAGAACTCATCGCTATGCTGAGGTGCGATGCGAGAAATCAGCTCTGCCGTCGGGGTAATAGAATCGGTCATCACCAGCGGCAGGCCACTTTCATTCGGGCAACGGTCAAACAGCACCACCGGCAACTGCTCGCTAAGTTTCAGGTAGTCGGCGTCGTTATGCATACAGGACGCGACGATCAGTCCATCGACCTGACGAGCAATCATATTATTGACCACCATACTCTCCTGACCGGGGTTTTCGTCGGTACAGGAGATAAGCAGCTGGATGCCCGCCTCGCGGCACAGCATCTCAAGCTCGTGGGAAAAGACCGCAAAGCCGTAGTTGGTGATCTCCGGTACTACCAGCCCGATGGTGTGGCTGCGGTTATCGCGCAGCGAGCGGGCGTGAATGCTCGGCTGATAGTGCTGCTCGCGGGCAATTGCCTGCACGCGCTCGCGCGTTTCCTGCGCCACGCGTAGCTCTTTGCCACGCCCGTTAAGCACCAGGCTGGCGGTCGCTTTGGAAACGCCAGCCAGTTCGGCGATATCTTTAATGGTAACGCGTTTGGTTTTCATTACGACGCCATGAGCCTGAAAGCAAAACGCTTATTCTACCATGCATGTCCGCAGCGGCCAGTAACAGAATGCGCCGGGCATTTTGCCCGTGAAAACCAGCTGTGCCGGATAGTTCGGGAAGTAGCGGCTGCTCATCACCCCTTCACCTTCGTTGATGAAAATTTCCACGCTCGACTGGTCGATGAAAATACGCAGCGAGCGGATCGTGCCGCGCCAGTAGCGATAGTGCGTTTCGTCGCTGGCGAGGCTGCGTCGCGCCAGGCGGATGCCGTTGGCATCGCACTCCAGGGTTAACGCGCCGCCGAAATCGATGTTTAACGCGTCGTGGCAGGTAGTTTCCAGGGTGATTTCCATCGGAACCAACGGCAGGGCGGCTTCCTGCCAGCCGTGCGCTTTGCCGCGCAGAGCGGTCAGTTCACGCAGTGGGCGCTGATAGAGCCTACCGTCGATAAACTCCAGCTCGCGCAGGCAGGTCATCTGATGGATCCAGCCGTTGGCACGCGTCGGCTGGAGCACCTCTTCGCCGTCCGGCACGCCCATCCAGCCGACCAGCAGGCGGCGGCCGTCGCTAGTCTGCGTAGTTTGCGGGGCGTAAAACTCGAATCCGGCGTCCAGTTCGTGCAGCTCATGGTGTTTGAAGGTGCCGCTGGCGTAGTCGAAAGCACCGGCCATCCACACAGCCGGGTAGGTATTGAGATAGCGCTCTTTCTCTTGAGCGATCCCCTGCGGGCAGCAAATCAGGACATGCTGGTCGCCGAGTGGAAACAGGTCCGGACACTCCCACATATAGCCCGCGTTACGCAGGCCATTGATGCCGCATCCGGCGATTTCACCTTTGGCCATCCACTGATGGAGGTCTGTGGAGCTGAACAGTAGCACCTTGCCGCGTTTTTGCAGATCCTGTGCTCCCAGCACCATGTACCAGCGGCCTTCATGCTGCCAGACTTTTGGGTCGCGCACGTGACCGGTATAGCCTTCCGGCAGCGGCAACACCGGGCCGAGTTTGCTGAAGGTACCATCGGCGTTTTCCGTCGCCAGGCATTGCCATGCGGTTCGGCTACCATCGGCAAATTTGACGTTGCCGGTATAACACAGGGTTAGCGTGCCGTCGTTATCCACCGCGCTGCCGGAGTAGCAGCCGTTGCGGTCATACTCTTCGTCAGGCATCAGCGCGATCGGTTCATGCTGCCAGTGCAGTAGATCGGCTGAACTCCAGTGCGCCCAACATTTGAACTTGTGATCGCAGGCGAGCGGATTCCACTGATAGAACAGGTGATAGCGTCCGGCAAATTCGACAAAACCGTTGGGATCGTTCATGAGCCCTGTCACGGGCGCAGGGTGCCAACGGGGGTAGTGGCTATCGGCCAGCGCGCGCGGCTGGCCCTGCATAACTGCCTGCAAAATTGCAGGCAAGCGTGATGGAAGTGACATTATTCGGCGTCCGTTTTGTATTTCAGTACCAGAGAGACCACAAAAGCGACGCCAAAGGCGATGGCCATCCCGATAATGTAGTTCAGCAGCGAGCTGGCCTGCACGATGGCCATGCCAGGGATTGCCGTAAGGCCAACCGCGGTCATGTAGACGTGCATTGACACCACCCAAGCGCCGCCCGCCGCGCCGCCGATCAGCGCGGCGATAAACGGCTTCACAAAGCGTAAATTGATACCAAAAATCGCCGCTTCGGTGATCCCCAGCATGGCAGAAAATGCCGAGGGCAGGGTAATGGCTTTGATTTTCGCATCTTTGGTTTTAAACCATACCGCCAGACAGGCGCCGCCCTGGGCGACGTTGGCCATGGCCCAAATCGGCAGCAAGAAGTTGACGCCGATGGACGGGTTGCCCAGCAGCCCGGCTTCGATGGCGTGGAAACTGTGGTGAATACCGGTAATCACAATCACCGAATAGAGGCCGCCAAACAGCAGCCCGGCCAGCCAACCGGCATGGCTAATCAGTGTGCTGAGGACAAACGAGATGCCGTCGCCGAGCGCGCGACCGGCCGGGCCGATAATCAACAGGGCGATAAAACCGGAAATGATCACCGTCAGGAACGGCGTCAGGATCAGATCCAGCGCATCGGGAATGACGCGACGAAGCTGTTTCTCAACGATGCTCATAAACCACACCGCCAGCAGCACCGGGAACACCGTGCCTTGGTAGCCGATCATGGCAATTTCAAGACCGAAGAAGTTCATGGTGTGGAAACCGGCAGCTACGCCCCAGGCATTGGTCAGCGCCGGGTGGGTCAGAATGCCGCCGAGCGTCGCGCCAAGATAAGGGTTACCGCCAAACTCGCGGGCAGCGGTAAAGCCAATCAGGATCGGCAGAATAATAAACGCCGCCGAGCTGCACATATCCAGTATGATGTAGATGGCGTTGTTTGGGTCAACCCAGCCGTAGGTTTTGACCATTCCCAGCAGGCCCATCAGCAGGCCGGAGGCGACGATTGCCGGGATAATCGGTACGAAGATATTCGACAGCAGGCGGGCGATACGCTGGAAAGGGTTCAGCTTTTTTGCCGCGATGTCGGCGGTTTCCGATTTGCTGGACTCACTAATACCTGCTGCTTGGATAAAGGCGGCGTAGACTTTATTCACCACCCCGGTGCCGAAAATAATCTGCATCTGTCCAGCGTTACGGAAGCAGCCCTTAACCCCTTCGATTTTACTGATGGCCTGCTGGTCGGCCAGTGAATCATCTACCAGCACCAGACGCAGGCGCGTGGCGCAGTGCGCGGCACTGGCGATATTTTCTTTACCTCCCAAAAGCGGAAGCAGCGAGTGGGAGATCTGTTTAAAATCCATAGTACCCTCTGAATGCGTATGATTTACGTGTTTTGTGCCCGTGGCGACGGGTGCGCAGTTTCTGCGTCATTATTGTGTTCGGGGCGACAAAATGCGCTTTGTCGCCCCGGTTGTTTCTGTCGTCAGGTTTTTAACCGTCAGAACCAGGTTTCCATCTGAATACCGAAATTCCACTCACCGCCAGCGGTGAAACCGCTGCTGCCGAAGGAGTCATCGCTGGCGTAGTTATCCAGCTTTTTGCTCCAATCCATCCAGGTGGCGAACAGGCGCAGCTCGGGACGGTTGAAGAAATCACCGATGTTGCCTGCTTTAAACGTCGGGGCGAAGGTGAGTTTATAGAAACTGCCGTTAACAGCGTTGCGATCTTTGTAGCCTTCGGGATGCAGATCCATGTATTGATAGCTGCCTTCGTAGGCGAGTGCGAAGTTCTGGGTGATCTCCTGGATCAGACGCATGTTAAAGGTGAGCCATTCGTAGCTATCCCCTTTGACGTAACGGTCTTTGCTGCTCTGTACCAGTACCGCCGGGGCGATATGCCAGCGTTCGCTAAGCGGCGTGGTGCCGTAGCTGGCAAAACGCCAGGTATTGGCATCAGAGAGGAGCGCACCGTCGGAGCCGATGCCTTTGACTTCCGCTCCCAGACCGTGACCATAGAGCAGCGCGGTTTTGCTGCTGCCTTCACGCAGACCGTAGAAACTGTCGTTATGCAAGCCAACCAGTGCATGCACGCCGTTATTGGCAGCGTCGGTCTGGATGGCATTGCCGTTGTCATCTTTACGGTCGTCGTTATCTTTAGCTCGCAGGCCGCTCACCATTACCTGCACCGGACCGATAAAGTGGTTCATGCTCAGAATGTAGTTCTGCACATTGTTATCGACATTCTCCAGATCGCCGAAGTTACGCCCATAAATAGAGAAATTGCTGCGAACGCTATCGTTCCACTTCACGTCGTAAATACCGCCACCGGTTCCCGCGAGGAACACCACGTCGGAATCGAGCCAGTGGATATCAAAGTTGTCGCGGTCGAAACGTTTACCGGCCCACAGCGTGGAGCCTTTAAACGGTCCCTCAAAGCTCGGTAAACTGCCGAGTTCGGCAAACGCCTGGCGGATATTCAGGTCGCTGGAGTCTGCCGACCAGTCGTTATAGGTTTTTTGTCCATCGGCCAGCATCGCTTTGAAGCGGGTGGTCGTGCCATTATCCAGCGTCTGTTTATGCTCGAGATTCAGTTCGACGTAGGTATCGGCTTCGTTGCCCAAACGGCCGATAGCGCCGCCGGTTTCTCCGGCTGGCGTCAGGTAAGGGCCGCTTTTGCTGCTGGAGGCTGCGTCGTTCATTAACAGACCGGAGCGGGCATAGCCGTGGAACTCAAAGCCGCTTTTCTCATCGGCCTTCTTCTCAAGCTTTGCGGTCCGCTGAGCGACTTCCCGCGTGGTGTCCTGGTTTTTTTGCTGCTGCGTCGTGAGCTGCTGGACTTTTTTCTCCGCCGACTCGGCGCGGTTTTCCGCCGTTTGCGCTCTGTTTTCAGCATCCTGCAGGCGTTTTTCCAGCGCTATCAGACGGGCTTCTATGGTACTGAGATCCGTTTGCGCGTGGGCTGAGCCGGTGCCGGTTAGCAAAGCGATAAGAACCGCGAGTGTGCTTTTTTTATACATGCTGGTCGCATCCCAAAAGTAAAATTGAAAGGTGTGTGTTTTTGCTAAACCGGTTTTATTGTTATGTTAAACATGACCTGCAAGATCTGGGAATATAATTTGCTAAACCGGTTTAATAAGTGTGATAGATGCAACAAAGTGGGCCGCGCAGGGCGGCCTGAAGGATCAAAACTGGCGATTAAGATCGCGCTGGTAGGGGAGGGCGGTCATCGCACCTTTGGCCGTTGTGGCCAATGCACCACAGGCTTGTGCCAGAGTGAGCGTGGATTCCAGTGAGGCGATGTCCGTCGGCATCCCTTGCGTAGAAAGGCTGACGAGCAGGCCAGCGACAAAAGCGTCCCCCGCGCCGGTGGTATCCACGCTGGCAACGGGTTTAGTGCGGAAATGGGTGAACTGCTGCTGAAATGCGGCGAGTACCCCCGCTTTACCTTGAGTGACCAGCAACAATTCAGGCTGATAACGTTCAGTTACCTTGGCGATTCCCTGTGTTAGATCATCACTGCCGCTGATCAATACCAGCTCCTCTTCCGAGAGCTTTACCACGTTTGCCAGGCGCAGGGCGCGATCGAGGCAGGCGTGCAACAGGTCCTGCTCTTGCCAGAGGTCCTGGCGAATATTGGGGTCAAAGCTGACCCGGCCTCCGGCTCGTTTGATCTGCTCCATCGCCTTGAAGGTAGTGCTGCGGCTGGGTTCGGCGCTGAGCGCGATGGAACACACGTGTAACCATTGATTGGCGGCAAATTCCGGTAGATCTTCCTCTGTCAGAAACAGGTCTGCACTGGGACGCACCATAAAGGTAAACGTCCGCTCGCCCTGATCGTCAAGGTCGACTACTACGGTGGAGGTGCGGTGCTGACTGTCGAGCCGCATATTGCTGACGTCGACAAGCTCCTGTTGCAGAGTATGGCGCATAAAGCGGCCAAACGGATCGTCGCCGACGCGCCCGATAAAGCCGCTGTTGCCGCCAAGGCGGGCGACGCCTACCGCCACGTTAGCCGGTGCGCCGCCAGGGCATTGCAGCAGGCGGCCCTCACTTTCCGGTAGCAGGTCGACGACTGCGTCACCTAGAACCCAAACTTTTGTATTCATGCTGATATTTCTCTTTAGCTAAACTTAATTAAACCGGTTTAGCACATTAAAGCATAGTGGCAGAATGAGGGGAACGTCACATTCGAAAAATTGCGAGCCAGGGCAAAAAAGAGTGGGTCGGCAAAGGGCTGGCATTCTGCAAGCAGGGGGAGCGCCAGCCCAGGCTTATAATCAGGTTCAAAGAGATGCTATCCAGTGGCAGATTCACAAAGCATGCGGCTTTGTTTTTCTATTGTACCGTCTTCATCTTTCTTCCCTTCGTTGGTTTTAGCTGAAAATGCAGCAAAGATATTTCATTTTTTATTGATAATGATTACTATTTCCATCAATGGGTGGGCCACTCATCCTGTCAGATCGTGCAACCTATTCTTTTTATTTTCAGTGCTGAGCATGTCGTGAGCCATATATCGTTCTCTGAGGTGAAGCTGGGCGTTCACCGGGTGGTGAATAAAACGCCGCTGTTTCACAACACTGAAAAACTGAAAAGGGATGGAACATGTTGGAAACTGTTCAGTCAGTCCGTTGGTTGCCGCTGACACCGGCACAGTTTGATTTTTGGGAGGAGTTTAGCTTTCACCCGCATCAGCCCGTCTCTACCGTTGCCCACCGCATTACGCTACGCGGCGAGCTTGATGAGCCGGGGCTGTTAGCGGCGTTGGAGCAGGTTGTTGCTGAAACCGATGTTTTTACCATCCAGTTTCAACTGCCTGACAATGACGAACTACCGCTACAGCGCTGTAATCCCCAACTGCGTCCTCAGGTACGTCTGCTTGAGTTACAACAGACCGATGTTGCCGAGTCGATGATGCAGGCCGACATCGAGCGTCAGCTCAATTTGCTGAGTCAGCCGCTGGCGGTCGTTTGGTTGATCCGCTTTTCACCTACGCATTACACCGTATATATCCGGGCACATCACATTATTATTGATGGTTTCGGCATGGCGCTGATCGAACATCGTCTCGCTGAGCTTTACCGCGCCCGCCTGCAAAAATCCACCGCTAGCCAACCTTTCCACGCGTTTTATGATTTTCTGGCTGAAGAGCAGCGGTACGCCAGTAGCGAAAAGTCGCGGCAGGACGCCGAGTATTGGCGGCGATATGTTACCAACGCGCCTTCGCTCCCGGTTCTGCAAAAGGGAGGGGAGGACTACGGTGCGGAGTGTCTGCACAGCGAAGCGGTGCTACCTGAGCGTTTTAGCCAGCAGTTGAGCACCTTTTCCGAGCGCTGCGGTACAGGCTGGCCGGATTTGCTACTGGCACTTTCCGCTGCCTGGTTGACGTTTCGGCTTTATGGGGAAAACAAGGCTGAGGTACAGCCAATCTGGGTGCCCGTTATGAATCGCCGTGGGATGGTGGCCGCCAGCGTCCCAGCGTTGGCGGTGAATATTCTGCCGCTGTTTGTTCAGGTCGAGCCACTGGAGAAGGTTGTGGACTACGTCAAACGCACCGCGAAATCGTTGCGAGACCTGCGTGCTCACGGGCGTTATCGTATTGAGACACTGGCCGCCGATCAGGGATTGGGAAAAGGAACGCGTTACTTTTTCTCACCGTTGATCAACGTGCTTCCTTTCGATCCTCCGCTGTTTGCAGGCTGTGAAGCAGAGCGGGAAGTCATGGCGAGCGGCCCAGGGGATGGTTTTAACATTACCTGGCGTGGCCGTACGGATGCGAGCGAACTGCATATCGACATCGATGCCGATCCTGCGATGTATGCTTCGCTGAATGTCGAGGAGATGTTCACACACCTGCGCAGCTTCCTGAGCAGGGCGATGATGCCCGAAGCGGGACAGCAGCCGGTTTACCAACTGCTAAACCAATAAGATCTTCCGCCAGCGGGCTGGTTCGCTGGCGGAGATTGGCTTTTTAATGCAGCAGCGAGCAAACCTCATCGGCGTTTTTGCACTTAATCAAGGTCGCAACTGGCAGTGAAACGCCGAGTTCCACGTTGATCCTCTCTCTAAGCGTGGGCATATGGCTGAGTTTCAGCCCCATGGCAAGAAACGGGGTCTGATGATGCCATTCAGGCCGCAGCGGCTGGCCCATCACGGCGCAATAGATTGCCAGTACCGCTTGCTGAGGTGTCGCCGGGGCGGCGAGCGTTGCCGAATGAGATAGTTCCAGTTCGGTACGTAGCGCATGGCGATCGACTTTGCCATTTGCCGAGAGGGGAAAGCGGGTTTGCACAATGAAGCGGCCAGGGATGTGAGTTGCGGGCAAATAGCGCTGTGCGAAGATGCGCAGCTCCGACATGCTCGGCAGGACCTTATGTGCTGATAGATAGACCGCACCCAACGACTTTTCTGGTGTATCGTCCACCGCGTAATCGAGCACCACAATATCCTCGATGGCTGGATGCTGGCGCAGCGCTTCTTCGATTTCCGGCAGTGAAATCCGTACGCCGCGAATTTTAACGTAGCCATTAATACGGTTGGCAAACATGATGACGCCGTCAGGCCGGTAATAGCCAATGTCTCCGGTACGGAACGTTCGCTCGCTAATGCCATCTGGAGTCATCACGTCAACAAAGTCGTGCTGCACTAACGCTCCATTCTCCAGATAGCCACAGGCCAGATTGGCCCCGGCTGTGTGGATGCGCCCAGCCACGCCGCAAGGGCAATGTTCACCGCTGTCATGACAGATAAAATACTGAGTACCCGCCAGCGGCTTGCCATAGGGAATTTGTTCCGTGTCGCTAGCGGTGATCTCGTGCCAGATGCTCCAGATAGTCGTTTCCGTCGGGCCGCCGAGTGACATCAGCCGCAGATGAGGATGCCTTGAACGCAATAGCCGGATGGTGGCGGGTTTAATGTAATCGCCGCCCTGGGCTACTAGCCGCAGGGAGGAGAGCTGCTCTGGCGTTGCGCAGTCCAGCAGCATTTCCAGGATCGCTGGCACAGAACACCACAGCGTGATCCGATGTTGTGCCACCAGGCGGCCCCAACTGATGGCGTCTTTTTCCTCATGCCTGGCTGGCAGCACCAGCGTTGCGCCCACGCTGAGTGAGGCAAACACGTCAAACACCGACATATCGTGGTGCAGCGGCGTTACCGAGATAAAGACATCTCGCTCGGTGATCTGCCAGTGGGCGAGGGTTTGCCCAAGCACGTTGGCCGTTGCCCGGTTATTCAGCACGACGCATTTCGGCTTGCCCGTGGTGCCAGAGGTATAGAGATAATAGGCGGGCTGGCTGCTGTCGCTTTGAGCGCCAAACCGAGGTGGGCTGACGTTGGCGGATTTGAGCTCATCAGGCGTGACTGAGCCTGGGATTGCGGCGTCTTCATCGCATATCACCAGCTCGGGTTGGCAATTTTCCAGTAAAAATGCCGTCCGTTCTGTAGGCGAACTAATATCTATCGGCACCCGGATAATCCCTAACAGGGAGCAGGCTAGCGAGATACCGATATGCTCCAGGTCGCGTGGAAGATAAATTGCCACCACGCTCCCCGCCCTCAACTGACGCGCGAGCAGTCCGTTGGCCATGCTGGCGACGAGCTCACCCAGCGCCTGCCAGCGCAATTGTTGTTTGCCACAGATCACGGCTACCCCATCACGAGTGCCGGAAAACAGATTTTCTGCGATGCGGCCCAGAAAATCGTCGCTTACGGCTGTGCTGGCGGGAGTGTTAGCCCGGTAATGCGGGTAATTCATCGTTTCGTGGACGGGGATATTCAGCGAACCCTGAGAGACTATATGCAACATACGCTGGTGGATTGCATTCAGCATAGCGCTCACCTGTTCGGGCGCGAGAGCCTGCTCAACATAGTCGGCAATTATCAGTAAATTGCGCTGCTCATCGTACATTAGGCGAATATCCAGTGCGACCTGCGGCGTTTGGGTCAGACCGCTTTCGGTACGGATTGACGTGTTGGCCGGAAGCGTTTCCCAGCTCAGGCAGTTGGTCAGGATCACCGGCAGCGCGGGAGCATGTCCGGTTTGCGGTGACAATTGGCGAGCCAGATCCACACCTGACCAGGCAAGGTTTTGCAATCCGCCAAGAATGTCTTCTTGCAAACATTGGGCATTGTCGACTAACGGCTTGTTATGACGGACGTAGTGAATGGCAATAAACGTCGATCGATTGGTGGCTTGCCCCTCTTTGGCCGGGAAGGCAACGGGGATGCCGACCGTGAGCGCTTCATCTTCCGACCAGAGCGCCAACGTATCGAGTACGATAGCCGACAGAGTAGTGTTGGCAAATAGCCCCCGGGATGCACCAAGGCGAGTGAGCAGCTTCAGGTGGCTGGCATCCAGAATTTGTTGTTCACGCCGCCAGCAGGGTTGCACGATCTCGCCCAAAGGTTGCTGCCAGGGAAGCCGGGAAGGAGTAACGACCTGCGCCAGCTTGTCTTGCCACCAGGCTTTTGCCCGCTCCCGCTCTTCTTCATCTGCTTCGCTCGGTGCAGTGTCATGCTCAAGTGCCGCAAGCGGTTGTTCATCAAATAGCCGGGCGATGATATGCGAGATCCCTTGGCCGTCGAGGATCAGCGCATCAAAGCTGGTGAAAATCTGGTACTCCGTTGCGCCAGGCAAGGTAATCAGAATGATCCGCCAAGGGGGCGACGACGGATCGTGGCGGCTCTGTTGGTAATGCTGTCGTAGCTGTTGCACTTTTTTAGCTGCGTCTTCTGCACTGGCATCGCGTAGATCGATCTCTTCCAGATGAGGCTCCAGCTCAGGCAGAATGTGCTGCTGCTGTGTTTCCTCCTCGATCCAGGTGCGTAATGCGGCGAAGTGATTAACCAACTCTGCCAGCCGACGGCGGAAGTGCGCAGGATCGATGAGCCCCCTAAAGGTCCTGAAATCGTGCATGGCAACGCCACCGAGCGGCCATTGCTCGCTGCTTCCCAGCAGATAAGCCTGCTGGAGCGCCGTTAATGGTTTCCCCATTCGCTTCTCCTTTTGCCGTACTGCCGCTGGAGGTGCCAACCAGCGGGAAACGCTGTCATCAATATGCTGCGGTGTCGCGGCCAGGCGTTCGGCGAGCCTGTGAAAACGCGTAAAGAGTTGATGCAGTTGGCCGGGGGGAAACGCATCTTCACGCACATCCCAGTTGATCAGAATTTCATCGCCAATCCAGGCTACCTGCGCGTCCAACGCGACTTGCGGCCCCTGAGAGATGACCCACGCCAGTTCACCCAATTGCCTGTCGACCCGCTCAGAGAACAGCACGCCACCGGAGATACCGAACCCGGCGGTAAAGACGATGGGGGAGTATTGCAGTTGGCCCTGCTGGCGCGAAAGGTCGCGCATCACGCTCACCCCTGAATAGCCGCCGTGACCCAGGATTTCGTGCAACTGCGTCATGGTGCGCTGGCAATAATGCAGCAGCGTTTCATCGGGTCGCAGCTCGGCGCTGAACAACAGCAGATCGGAAAAATCACCGACGATCTCGTCACCGCCCGCAATCTTGGGAGCGCGGAAAAAGGTCGGTACGTTGATGCGCAACGCGGGTTGCCTGAAACCTTCCATTATCGTCAGGCTGAACAAAGCAAGGAAAAGCGAGCTTAACGTCAGATGGTGGTGACGCGCGCAGCGCTGCAAGGCATGGCTGATTTGGGGATTAAGCTGGATTGCCATTCTGCGGGTTTGACACTGCCTGTCCGTATAGGGAATGGCGGGAGCAGGGGGAATATCCGCTAAACGCTGCCGCCACCAGGCGCGGTCTCGTTCTCTGGCGCTAAGCAGCAGCGGATCGTGAGTACGCTGTGCCAGATAGCGAAACCAGGCGACCTCCATCACTGGGGCGCACTGTGGCGGTGGTTGTTGGAAGAAGCGGGCGAGATCTTCCACCACGATCCGAAAAGAGAGGGCATCCGCGGCGATCATATCCAGATCGATATGCAGCCGGCTGGCCTGCCCTGGCAATATCGTCAGGCTGATTTCGCACGGGTAGCCTTGATCACGCAGCAACTGCTGGTTCTCCATGCGCCGCCGCTTGTCAGCCAGCAATCGTTGTACTTCGGCTGGTGGGTAATGACAAAAATCATCGATGCCCAGTGGTGGATGACTGGCAACCACATGCTGTAGCCCTTCTGCGGTGACATGAAGACGCAGCATTGGGTGCGTGCGGTAGAGTGCATCCACAGCGTGCCGAAAGCGGGGGATATCAGTGATAGTGCCATCGAATTCTGCGTACAAATGTGCGGCAACGCCGCCTAATGCCTGCTCAGAGTGCCTGCCTACCCATGAGGCCGCCTGCATTGGAGTCAATGATTTCATTGCATATCGTTCCTGATTGGCCAACGGAAGCCGCCTAAATATATAACAGATCTTAATGCGAATGAAAATTATTCTTTTTTATGTTGTTGGCGATACATTGAGCAGGGTAAGGTTATACGAGGCACATAAATTCACTCCGTGGTCACTGAGATGGCACCCCGGGGCTATGCACAGGGAGCAAGCAGAAGATGAGGTTGTTACCGGGTAAACGTCGTCATCCCATGTTAGGGGTTTTATTATTACTGGCCTTGCTGATGGGCAGCGGCCAGGGCTTTGCACAAGGTTGGCCCAGGGCGTTTCACAACGCGGATGGCTCCTTCACTCAGATCCCGTCCCCTCCGAGCCGTATTCTTTCTACTTCCGTCAGTGTCACCGGAACGTTACTGGCGATTGATGCGCCGGTTGTCGCCAGCGCGACGGCCGTGAACGGCCAGTTCTTTGGGCAATGGGTCAAGGTGGCCGAGCAGCGCAACATTGCTAAAGCCTGGCCTGCGGGCAGTGTTGATCTCGAACTGGCCTATGCCACCGTCCCCGATTTGATCGTCGTCTCAATCAATGGCGCAGACTCATCGCGCGCTCATTTGGCTGAACTGAGGGCCATTGCGCCGGTCATTATCGTGAATTATGGCAACCAGACCTGGCAAGCTCTGGCCCGTGAGCTGGGAGCCGCGCTGGGGCTTGAGGCGCAGGTTGAACGGCGGATCGGCGGTTTTGACTCGCTGCTTACCAACGCCCGCCAGCAAATCCATCTGCCTGATGGACAAGCCAATATTATCAATTTTAACGGCCCGGGAACGGTCAATCCCGTGGCAACACCGGCCAGCGTGCATGCCCGTTTACTCGAGTCGTTAGGGTTTTCGATCGAAGCGCCAAACCCGGCCTGGCAAAGCAATCTTACCCGCTCCGGCGACTTTATCTGGGCTGAATATGAGAATCTGACGCAGTTAACGGCGGGCACCACGTTTCTGTTGAGCGCAGGCGACGTCAGGATTAACGAGTTTCTGCATGACCCTCTGCTTCAGCGGTTGCCTTCGGTACAACAACACCGGGTTTACAGCCTCGGTGCACATGCATTCCGGGTGGATTACTACAGCGCCAGTGAGATGGTGGCAGACATTGTCCGCCATTTTGCCGGTAGCCCAACGCAGGAGCGGTGAAATGTGTGCTTGGCGACAGGCTGGCCTGGTCTCTGGGCTGGTTTTACTGCTGGTTCTCGGTTGCTTTAGCCTCTATTTCGGTGCTCGCCCCATTCCGCCTGCGGTGATTTGGCAGGCGATCACGCAGTTTGATCCGCACAATAGTGAGCATTTACTGGTCTGCTATCTACGGCTGCCGCGCACCTTATTGGCGGTGGTGGTTGGAGCGGCACTCGGCGCGGCTGGCGTCATCATGCAGACGCTCACCCGTAATCCACTGGCGGATCCCGGCCTGCTCGGGGTGAATGCCGGTGCCACGTTGGCGATCGTCTTGTCAATCGCGCTGTTTGATGTGACGAATGTCTTTAGCAGTATGTGGTTTGGCGTGGCCGGTGCGGCGATAGTCAGCGTTGCGGTGTTGCTGGTGGGCGGCATTGATGGCAATAACCCGGTAAGGATTGTGCTGGCCGGAGCCGCGTTGACTATTGTGCTGCTTAGCCTGACTCAGCTCGTCATTATCAACAGTGAACCAGAGGCGTTCGATCGCTTCCGGCACTGGGTGATTGGATCGTTACAGGGAAGAGGGTTCGACGTACTGCTCCCGGTTGCCATGCTGGTGGGCGTGGGGCTGTTGCTGGCGCTGGCCAGCAGCAAAATGCTGGATATTGCGGCACTCGGCTCGGATGCCGGCCAGGCACTCGGCGTTAATCCGCGCTGGCTGGTGGTCATGTCCGCGCTGATTATCGTGATACTGGCCGGAGCGGCCACGGCGGCGGCTGGGCCAATCGTTTTTGTTGGCCTGACCGCGCCGCATTTTGCCCGTGCCATTGCCGGATTGCAGCATCGAACGCTATTGCCTTGGGCCATGCTGCTTTCCGCCATGCTGGTGTTGTTGGCTGATATTCTGGGGCGCATCGTTGGCTATCCCGGTGAAGTCAGCGTTGGCGTCATGGTGGCACTAACCGGTGGTCCTTGTTTTGTGTTGCTGGTGAAGCGTTGGCAGGGGGAACGGGTATGAGCGTCAACAGGACGGTGCTGGTATGCCTGGCTTTGGCCTCTCTGCTGTTGGTTGCTGCCGCTTTCGCTCTGACGGTGGGGCGCTTTACGTTGCCGGTATCGAGCGTGCTGCAAGCCATCACGGGGGAAGGAAATCCCATGGCGCAGCAAATTGTCAGGGCGATCCGTCTGCCGCGCGTGTTGACGGCGGTTTTCGTTGGGGGCGCCTTGGGCATCTCCGGGGCGATTTTTCAGTCCGTATCGCGCAATGCGCTCGGATCGCCAGACGTCATTGGCTTTACCACCGGTGCGGCAACCGGTGCGATTGTGCAGATTGTCCTGCTTAACGGTAACACCGTGGCGATTGTGCTTTCGGCCATGGCCGGGGGGCTGGTGACGTCGCTGCTGGTCTACTGGCTAGCCCATCATCACGGTGTGGTGAAGGGATACCGTCTGATATTGATGGGCATTGGTGTTGGTGCGGTACTCAGTGCCCTCAATGGTTTGCTGCTGGTTAAAGGCGATATTGATAACGCCGTGATGGCCACTTTGTGGCTGGCGGGAACCACACAGGGGAGAAACTGGCTGCATGTTATCCCTGTGGCCACCAGCATCGCGTTGTTATTGCCGGTGGTGCTGATGTGTGCCAGGGCGTTGAACATCATGACAATGGGGGATGAGGTAGCCCACCAGTTGGGTGTCCGTGTTGATCTCATCCGCAAGATTATGACGTTTTGCGGCGTGATTCTGGCTGCGGTGGCAACCAGCGCGGCAGGGCCGATTGCCTTTATCGCGCTTATGGCCCCACAGCTGGCAATCCGCCTGACACGCAGTCCGAACCTGCCGATGATCAGTGCGGGTCTGGTGGGCGGCAGCCTGTTGTTAGGGGCCGACATTGTCGCCCAGATACAGCCATCAGGGCTGATGATGCCGGTAGGATTAATGACGGGGATGATAGGTGGCGGGTACTTGCTGGCTCTGCTACTGCGTGGCGGCTGTCGCTAAGGCTAAGGGATGAGTGTCGCAAATATGGTCAAATTGATTTGCATTCAATATTGTAAATGATTATCGTTTACGTGCGTTGGCTTACTTGTTTCTTGGCCGACGTACCTCGGGAAATCCTGGTGGATGACGAATAATAAGGTCGTAAAGACCAGCCAATTAAGCAGTGTGTTCTTTGTCGCTCAGTTGAAAAATAAAAATTTAGTGTGCATTTGGCAAAGGAGATATCAATGAGCGAACTAAAGGGTGATAAAAAATGCCCGGTTTCATTATGTAACAGGCCCCAACGTATTTATAAAAAATATCATATGCCCTCCGTCATGCTAGGGTTATGTGTTTTCGCCGCAGCGGATGCGATTGCTGCCGATGATGCTCCAATACGCAATGAGAATAACGAGCCTGATACCATTATTGTTACCGGGGAAAAAGTAAGACGTACTATTTACGATACCGGATCCAGTATTGAGGTGTTTGACGATGCGCGGATAGATTCACTGCCCGGTGCAACACAGGTATCCGATTTATTAAAAATGACGGCCAACGTCCTGGATACGGGCATTGGTAACGATATTCCAACCATTCGCGGTATTGATGGTTCAGGGCCAGCCAATGGCGCCAATGCCTTCCTCAGCGGTACGCGGCCACGTATGAACCTCTCGCTCGATGGGCGTTCCTTAACCTATAACGAATTAGCCGTCGGGCCGCAATCCCTGTGGGATATGCAACGGGTCGAAGTCTACCGAGGGCCGCAAAACTACATTCAGGGTCGTAATGCGATTGCCGGTGCGGTGGTCATGAGCAGCAAGGATCCGACGTTTGACTGGACTTCGGCGGTCAGAGCCGGGGGCGGAAATCAGGATTCTACTCAGGCTTCTGCCATGCTATCGGGGCCGATTGTTGAGGACCAATTGGCGTTTCGCCTGAGCGCCGATCGTCAGCGGCGGGAGAGTTTTGTCGATCTGATCTCCTACGAACCTGTGGGTAATCCACGCGAAATCGAAGTGACCAACATCCGTGGGAAGCTGCTGTATAACCCTGCTGGGCTACGTGATCTCACCACTAAACTTTCGATAAATCACTATGAAAGCCAGGCACCGCAGAATGAAGCGCTAAGCCCGGCTAACCATGCCAGCTCCCGTTTTGACCGGCGTCGCCCAGTCGTTGAGACCCAATCCACCAGTGGTATTTGGGATATTGCCTGGGAGCCGTCGGAGCAGTTAAGCGTCCAGAACAAGTTTGTTTATACCGATTTTAGTAACCATCGCCGTACCGCAGAAGCGCTGCCGTGGGCCGACATCGAAGGCAAAGAGTTCCAAATGGAGCCGCTGGTGCTTTTCGGTACACCAAACGATCGTTGGCGTGGTCTGGTTGGTGCGCGTTACTTCCATGCGTCGCAGGATGAGTTTGTTAACCTGTTCCCCGGCGGTAGCCCGTTCAAGGATAAAACAGATACCTACGCCGCCTTTGGCGAATTGACCTGGGCCGTGTTGCCACATATCGATATTACCGCCGCCAGCCGAGTGGAGAGAGAGCACCGTCAACGTAAGGGCGGCAAGGCGCGTAAGGTCGATTTTGATCAAACCTGGGATGTGTTCCTGCCCAAGCTGGATGTTGCGTGGAAGCCTTCATCGCGGCAAACCTTTGGTGCCAAGGTGGCTCGCGGCTATAACGGCGGTGGCGCTGGGATGACGTTTTCAGCCCCCCTGATCAACTATACCTACGATCCTGAATATGTCTGGAACTATGAGTTGTATAGCCGCCATGGCATTGAAGATCTTAATCTCGAGGTGATCACCAACCTGTTTTATAACGACTATAAAGACATGCAGCTGCCGTATTATCTGGACTCCACTATGAACTCAATGATGATCCGCAATGCAGATAAAGTCGAAACCTATGGTGCTGAACTTGGGGCTATCTGGAAACCGACGGGGAATTTTGAGTTGAATAGCTCAGTAGGGTTATTAAAAACAAAAATCAAGAAATTCTCTGACAGCAGAATCGATGGGCATGAATTACCGCGCGCTCCGGCAGTCACCGCCAATATGGGGGCGAAATATAATCTTATGCCGGGGTTGGAGTTAAGCGGTAATGTAACGCTTTCCGATACCTATTATTCCCAGTACGACAACGATCCACGCGGGAAAATCCCTTCCAGAGTGATTGCCAATATGCAGCTGGCTTATACCTTCAAGCAGGGGCGCGTCAGCGTGTTTGCGCAAAACCTGTTTGATTCTGATAAACGCGTCATGGTGATGAATAACGACGTTTCTACCGCGGTTATTCAGCGGCCACGGCTGGTTGGCGCCGTTGTCCAACTGGATTTCTAAGGCCATCTATCGTCAATGAAAGGCGCAGCAGGTTTTTGCCTGGGAGGGAAATGTGAACACGAGTTTTAGCGAATTCAGCGGTGAAGAAGAAGCCGCTAGCGAGTTTGAGCAGCAGGCCTGGTTCGAACACCAGCAACAGCTACATGGGGAAGGCCAACAGGTGTTGGCCTGGCAGTTAACCGGTGCCGTGGATTATGGCCGCTTGGTCAACGTACTGGAACAAACCCAGCGGCAATTGCCAGGTATCAACGCCCGTTACGTTTATGGTGAGCGCGGGCTGATGCGCAGTGACAATACGTGTTCACCGCCAGCGTTGACCATCCAGACGATCCGCCATCCCCAGGAAGCTATTGACACCCTGTTAAGCGCCAAAGCGATACCTTTTGACCTGGAACAGGCTCCACCACTGCGCTTTATGCTGTTTTCCGGCGACAGGGGGGGCATTCTGGGGATGGTGGTGCATCGCATTCTGTCGGCATCGCTGGATTGGCGAGATATACCGCAAAAGGTCAGTGCACTGTATCAGCAACAAGTTCTCTCGCACTCCTCTGAGCCGTTCATTATGGAGCGCTTGCCCCTGCCAGATTGTGCCGCTCGGCAGACCTCGGTGGCCGTATTTCCGGGGGCAGTGGCTTCCTCTGTCACGCCGGGATCTGATGCGGCAATACGGCAACATATCCTGCAAGCCTTCCGCGAGGCGCTCGCCGTGCCCACGATGGGAGAAGATGATGATTTCTTCGATTGCGGCGGGCACTCGCTGATTGCCACCCGCATTATTGGCCGTTTGAAGAGCCAGCAGCATATTGAGATCAATATCAACGATCTCTTCAGCTATCCCAGCGCGGCTCAACTGGCGCGCTATGCCTACATAGTTAATAACGTGCCCGCTTCGCCGGGTAAGCAAGCGGAGAGTTTGGCATTGCTAAGTCCGCAGGCTCCTTTATCGCTGGCGCAACGGTCATTGTGGAAAATCTATCAGGCGCTAGGCTGCGGTGAGGCCTTCAATATTCCCTTTGCGCTGCGCTTTCTCGACCCGATTGATGAAGGGCTTTTCTTCCAGGCCTTCCAGGATATTTTGCTGCGTCATCCAGCTCTGCGCACCCTGTTTGTCGACATTTCCGGCGAGGTTTATCAGCAGATCGTTCCGCCGGAGATGCTGTCTCAATACGAATGGTTCTGGCATTCACAGCCTCAGGATGTGCCGCTGGAGCAGGCGCTACAACGCGCAGCCAGCCACCACTTTGAGCTCGATGATGAGTTACCGGTACGCATCACCTTCCTGCAGGATGAGGAAAATGGCCAACAGGTGGTGTCGCTATTGTTCCACCATATTGTATTGGACGAGTGGTCGGTGAATATCCTGATGGATGAATTGGCTTTGGCGATGGCAAGCCGTTTCGCCGGATCGGCACCGGAGTGGCAGCAGACACCCGCGCCGTTCCACGCGTTCGCAATCCAACAGCAACAGGCCGGGGTCAACGATCGACATCTGCGGTTCTGGCTGGAACGTTTGCACCATGCACCGTCTTCGGCATCGATTTTTGCCAGCGAAGCGCAACAGGCCGATGCGGCTTCTCACTCCGGCAACTGGGTTGAGTTCAAACTGGAACACGCCGTCACCACTGGGCTTTACCGCCTGGCGAAGCAGCAGGGTGCCTCACTGTTTAACGTGGTATACAGCGGAATTGCTGCGGCACTCCATCTGCTTGGTGGCGCGAAAGATCTGGTCATTGGCACTTCGGCCTCTGGGCGTAACGACGCGCAATTTTTCGATACCATCGGTTACTTCACCACCGTTGTCGCTCATCGGATCGGTTTTGCCGATGGCACCACGCTGAACGGGCTGATCGATGACGTGAAACGGCAGATAAATGATTCGCTGCCTTTTAGCGACATCCCGATCGATCTGGTCGAAGAGAGGCTGTTTGGTGATTGCGCACCGCGCGACAGCCATATGTTTGAGGTCTTCATTCAGCTCCATGCCAAAAATAAGCTTAACGGGGTATTTAGCTTGGCCGACGGCCAGCAGATCCGCTTTCGCCAGATCGATCCCGAGAAAACGGAATCGGTGCTGGGGTTGCAGTTTGAGGTGATGGAAGAGCAAATCGACGGCGAGCCTTCGGTTCGCGTCATGTTGAGCTATCGCACCGATCGCTATTCATGCGAGCAGGTGCAGCAGATCGTCCAAACGACACGTCAGGTGTTTGCCGTTATGGCCGATTCCGTTGGTCAACCGGCGCTACGGCTTGATGCATTACGCCATAACAGGAGTGTGTTATGAAGCAGGAGCCGTTGACCGATATTCAGCGCATCTACCCGGCTAAAACCCTGGTAGAGCTGGTTTATAGCGCCTCACAGCAGGCGCTGTTTGTCAGCTCTCCCGATTGGGAGGATGAGCGGCAATCCCGTGTACTGCGGATAAATCCGCGAACCCTGGCTGTTGAGGAGGAGATCCCGTTGCAAGTCAAAGGGTTTGGCGTAGCGCTGGACGATCGCCGTGGGCATCTTTACCTCTCCCAGGGGTTTAACGGCACCGTCGCCGTGGTGGATATCGCCGCCAATCGGCCGATCGCCACCATTGCGCTGATGCAGGAGATTGCTTTCAAGCAACTGTATCAACGAGAAGGGATTGTCGGCGAGCGGCAGGCTTTTTTATTACGGGAATTGGAGCGCTTTGGCGTGAGTGAAGGTTTTCCATGGAAGCTGCGGGAGCTGGTTTTCGATCCACGTAGTGAGCGCCTGTTCTTGCCAGGGCTGGGGTTGGGTATCGATAGCGTGCTGTTGGTAGTGGATACCCGCAAGCGTCAACTGGAGACGATTATTCACGGTTTCGGCTATAACGTAGTGGGGATCACGCTGGATGAAACGGGGCGCCGTGTCTTTGTATCTAACATGCAGGGCCAGCTGTTTGTGGTTGATCCAGATAGCTTGACGATCGTTTCCCGATGGGAGATCGAAGCCGATCAACTGCTTAATATGGTCTATGACCCACAGCAAAACCGGATCTTCGGTGTCGATCAGGGCATTGACCGTAGCGATTGGCGTAACAATCATCTGGAACGTGAATATGTTGCCCGTAGCGCGGGTCATCAGGTCTTTGCTCTGAACGCCGATAATGGCGACGTTATCGCACGTATGGCAACGGATGAAGTGCCGATCGGCCTGGCATGGGATGGCGAGCGGCAAAGGCTGTACGTCGCCAATCGCAAAGGCATTCGCGTGGATATTGGCGCGGGCACGCTAACGGTATTTGATACTGCCCGCTATTGCCTGCTACAGACCATACCTATGGCTCCGCATCCCAATAGCCTGGCATTTGATGAGGATAAGCAGTGCCTGTTTATCACCGTCAAAAATGATGAAACCATGATTAAGGCTGGGCTGCCGGAATGCGTTGCCCGTATGCAATTAGGTGAAGGGACAAGGGAGGCAAAGTAAATTGCCAAGGCTCAAGCTGCACGGATTCAATAATCTGACCAAGAGTCTGAGTTTTTGTATCTATGATATTTGTTACGCCGAGACGGCAGAGGAGCGCGACGGCTATATCGCCTACATCGACGAGCAATATAATGCTAACCGTCTGACCGAGATCCTGGTTGAAACCTGTTCGCTGATTGGGGCTAACGTGTTGAGCGTTGCCCGCCAGGACTATGAGCCTCAGGGGGCTAGCGTGACTATTCTCGCCAGTGAGGAGCCGGTAAACCCAAATGGCGTCAAACCTCTCCAGCCAGAGTCCGTTGTGGCGCATTTGGACAAAAGCCATATCTGTGTTCATACCTACCCGGAAAGTCACCCTGGGTGTGGGGTTTGCACCTTTCGTGCCGATATCGACGTCTCGACCTGCGGGGTGATTTCGCCGCTGAAAGCCCTCAACCACCTGGTCCAGCAGTTGGAGTCAGATATTGTGACGATTGATTATCTGGTCAGAGGTTTTACCCGGGATGTGCATGGGGTGAAGCATTACATCGATCATGAGATCACGTCGATCCAAAACTTCATTTCGCCAGAGATACAGTCGTTATACCAGATGGTGGATGTGAACGTTTATCAGGAAAATATCTTCCATACCAAGATGTTGCTGAAAGCATTCGATTTGCATAATTACCTGTTCAGCACCAGGTTGCATACCCTCAGTGAGGCCAGGCAACAGGAGATCGGCAAGCTGTTATGTAAAGAGATGCAGGAGATTTACTCTGGACGAAATATGCCATAGACGGGGTGGGGGTGATGCCTGCTACCGGACAATCGCAGGCATCAATTTGCTTGGTGCACTGAAGAAATCAGTCATAGCTGATATTAAACAGTACCGCACTCTTCACTTTTCCGGGGGTTGCGCGCCCGGTTGCATAATACTCATAGCCGATATCACACTGGCTCCGGTGATCGGCAATAACGGCACAGCCAACGCGTGGGCCAGTGCGTAAATCCAGCGGCTTGTCATTCATCAGAAGCCTGATTTCGACGTTTTCGGCCTCGCCGTTCAGCGTATTGACCAGGTTGCCGGTATCCGGACTGACCGTCGGCCCATTTCCCAGCGTAATATAGGGCGTGTAACCATTGGTACAATGTACCCCACCGATATGGATACTGCCTAGCGAACGGCCATGAGTCATACCGGCTGCGCGTAGGCTCCCCACAGAGACCTGCTGCATCATCCAGTCGTAGTCCTTACGTTTTTGCCCCTCGACGCTGTCAAAATAACAGGTTGCGAGCTTAATGGAGCCAGTGACGTTCAGTATGCCAGTAGAGGCGCCTTCAACGCTGGTGCCGCAGCAAATCAGCACCAGCAGAGACAGTATTCTCTGCGTATTTGTTATCTTCATTCACCACTCCCGATCATTGATAGGTGATCATAAATTCTATTTGGGCATCAGCCCTGCCCGCCCGGATAGGGGTTGAGGTTTGTATATAAGTCGCCTTGACGCCCAGGCTGTAATCGCTGCCGCGGTCTTCAAGGAAGGTGATGTAATTTGCCAGATTGATGTTCTGGTTGAATTTGGCCCATTGGTAGTTGCCGTTTTCCTGCCTGAAGCTCAGTTGGACACCTATCCCTGAGGCTGCGTCACCGGCGGTGGTATTCAGTTTCGAGATCCCGCGTTCAGCATCAATAAATCCGTTGCGCGGCGTCAGCTTGAGGCTGATAACGTTGGGCTTGAAAACGCCGTAAGAGGTTGAACCATAGAAGGCAGGGCAACCCGACAGCACAATCTGGGTCTCGGCGCTGCCTGCCGTGCTGCCGATACCGTTGAACTCATCAGGATAGTGCTCCCCGAGCGGCAGGTAATAATTGTTACCAACGTTGCAGGTCGCCGGGATCGCCGTCAGGTTGCCCACTATCCTCGCTTGTTGATAGACAAAACTTTCACCATTGCCATCGAATGAGGTTTTGAACCTGGGGAGATCGCTGCTGCTAATCGTTCCGCTGCCGATATTGGCGGCTATTTTAATCATTGCAATATTAAAACTGACTGCGGCATCGTCCTGACCGGTAAAGTTGAAAACGCTGTCGCGGCTGGGTGAAAAGAAGGCAGTAAGCCTACCTGGGAGCTGAAGATGGGAGCCGCTGTTACCGTCTGGGGTACCTTGCCACAGGGCTACCCCGACGCCAGAAATATTGGTATTGAACACGGTGGGAAACGTTGCGTCACGGTAGCTGGATTGGCCATGGGGAGCACTGATGACGGTGTTAACCAGGTCATAAACCCCCGCGCGGCACAGCAGACTGGCGCCGTTGCCATTGGTCTGGATACGTTGGGAATAGATCACACTGCCGATGGGAAGATCCTCTCCCACGGTAACATAGCCGCCGATGGTCAATCGGGTATCAAGCGGAGCTTTGACTGCGGAGGAACTATCCCAATCACAACCCGCACTTGCTGCGAGCGCATTCTGTGCATACAGGCTGCCGCAGAGCATCAGTGATATCGCCGTTGCTGAGGCGAATATTCTTTTCATGTTGTTTCTCATTTCGTGTGGGCACTTCGTCATTGGCAGACGCCTTGAATCAACTGCCTGCCCTCTTCAGCGGTGCCTGGCTGTAGCGAATAATGGATACTGCAATGCTCTGCCTGACTATCCCCCCATCTCACTTGCAACACGCCTTTCAGGTCGAGATCGCGTGCCACCACCAGGCTGGCTTGGCCTACAACCCCTACGGCGTTGTTTCGCGCATCATAGACGTTGGCAGCGAAGGGCAGTGGGCTACCGTCCGGTCGCTTGGCTCTGATGTAGGTCACCTTGCCGCGTTTGGTTTCATAATCAAGCAGGACCAATGCACCAGCGCGGGGAGCGGTGGTATTGCGGGTAGACAGCAACTCCACGTCCTGTGAACTGCCCTTGGGGTCGATATCGATCTGATTGAGATAGTAGGGCCGCAGGTAAGGGACGATGGCATAGCCAAAACGGTCGATCTGAACGCCGGGAGCGCTGGTGACGAGAGCGCCTTCAGCACCAGGTGCCCTTATCAGACCACCCGTTTCGCCAAGTGATTGCCCTAAAGTGATACCACCACGGTGGGCCACCAGAGCACCATCCATGCTTGCTGAAACCTGCCGGTTTCCCTGCCCATAGCTATAGTTTGCGCCCATACGGGCAAGGGATGAGCGGTAGCCAACGCCACCGTTGAAAAAGTTGCTATTGCCTTCAGTATTACGGCTGGTGCTGATGACATAGTTAAACTGATTCTGTTCACCCGCATTGCCCGACAGGCCAATCAGGCCAGTGCTCCCCTTGTCGTCGGTAGTACCGGTAGCATTGAGCGTTGGTGCATGGAGGCTCGAGCCTAGCGGTAACGAGAGCGTCAACGCATATTGGGTTTCCCGCCGATTTGCCGTTGTCTCTTCTGTATTTCCTGTGAGTTGACCGCTCAGCGTTCGGTTGACCGAAAGGGTATAGCTAAGATTGCGCCAGAAGTTGCTATAGCCTAGCTGCAGGCCCTGTTGCGAACTGCTCTGGTTCCAATAAGTGGTATGATTGCCGACGGCATACAGGTTTCCCCAACCTTCTCCCAGCGGCTGGTTGACCGAAAGCGTAAACAGGCTACGTTGACGGCCATAGGCATCGATATTTCCATTACGCAGGGCCAGATCGCGCAGTTGGACGGCGTCATTTAAGCTCAGGAAACCGTCGGTTGAGTAACGATAAGCGGCCACGGAGAAGCTGGTTTGTGTTTCTGGATACATCTGGCTGAAGCCGATTCGATAGCTTTGCCCTGAACGCGGATGCTGGTCGGGCAAACGGGTTTTCGCCTGGGTGACATCCAATGAGAGGGCGCCGATGAACGTATTCATGGCACCACCCAATAAGGCCGAAAGGTACCCTTTGCTGGCGGTGGCACCGGTGTAGCCGGTAATGAAATTACTCAGGCCCAACTGGTAGGTCAGGCTGCCAAATTCAGGCTTGTGTGCCAACCCATCATTATTCACTTTACCCGCAGCCACTTCGTAGCGGCTTATCCCTGGCCGCAACATTTGAGTCACTGAAGCATAGGGAACAGTGAAGGATCTGACTTGGCCATTAGCTTCTTCTACTTGTACGGTCAACTCCCCTCCATAGCTGGTGGGGTAGAGATCGTTGATCTCGAAAGGTCCCGGAGATACCGTAGTGGTATAGAGTGTGTAACCATTCTGAGTAATGATCACTCTGGCATTGGTATTGGCTATGCCCCGTACTACGGGGGCGTAGCCACGTAGGGCGTCAGGTAGCATGCGATCATCAGAATAAAGTCTGGCCCCTCGGAAACGTACGCCGTCAAACAGTTCGCCACTGGTAAAGGCGTCACCCAGGATCAATTGAGATTGCAGCGCGGTGACATCGCGGCTGATATAAGACGATGTGCTTTTGTAATCCCCGCCACTCTCTCCCGAGGACCAATTGAGGCTGCCGTTATTTCGCACGCGCCAAGGGCCGAAGTTCAGGCCGTTACGCAGCCCGAGATAGCCGTAGGTGTTGCTGTTTTCCCGCTGTCTTGACTGATAAACGTTGGCGTTGTAGTTCACTATCAAGGCGGTTAAGCCATCCTCCCACAGCTCGGGATTGACATAGCCACGCGTTGTCCTGTTGAGCAGCAACTGCGGTATCGTCAGCGTCAACTTTTGCTCGCCGACATCAAAGCTGACGGTGGCCCCGGGCAGGAGTTCACTGAGTGAACCGCAATAGCCCGCTTGCACTAATGGCGCCAATTGCACGGCAGGGATCTGAGCCAACAGTTTCTCTGCGCTCAAATTGAGCAACGAGAAGAAACTGCCCGGATAGCAGGGAAGGGTTTGCAGGTTATTGCCCGGCTGGGCCTTAAACTGGATTTTTTCATTGCCGATCCGCTGGCCGTTAAGTTCGATCGCCACGGTGTAGATACCAGGAACAACGACGTTACTGCGGCTGAATTGGGCCGGATCGAATGTTCCGACCTTACCGCCAGGGAAAAAACTGGGATCGAATGTCACTTCTTCGGGCGAGTCTGCCGCATAGCTGGAAGTCGCTGAAACCATGGCACATGAAAGAAACCACGTCAGCGCGGTTTTTATTGTCGGTTTACACCTAGTCATAGCATCCTTGATGACTCAGATAAGCCAATACTTCTGAAAAAGGGTTATGTCAGCGGCCTAACGGGTATATTTTTTCAATAAAAGCCCCATAGTCATTAATCGCCTTGGTGATTACGCTATTTGGCGGCACCGCAATAACCTTGTTATCGCGTTTTAGTTGAAAGGTTTGCTCAGAGAAGGGTGCGATCATGCCGCCATCAGTGCCAGCTACCGAGGCGGTGCCGTAGCCAGATACCTGCACGGAGGCATAGCTGATATGGTATGGCGTGGGGTTTTTAGCGAGCAGTTTTTCCCCTTGCCGTTGCCAACTCACCTTATCCATGGTTTCCAGTGATAGCCCTGGCAACGTTGAGGGGCGGTAAAATACCTTCAGGCGATTGCGATAGGCGATGGAGAGGTAATTCTGATCTCCTTTCGACTGGGGAGGGACTTCAAGCACGTTGATCCAATATAGCGTCTCGCGGTCGGTGGCGTGGCTTACCAACGGTGTTGCGGTAATACGTAAGGTTTGCGCCTTGGCGGGTTCAACTCGTGAAACCGGTGGCATGATTATAAAGGGGACATTGCTGTCCTCAGGCGCTGAATTCGCATCGCCTGCATCAATCCAGGATTGCACCAACAGTGGAAAACGGCTTTTATTTTCCAGTTTCAGCGAGACTTCTTTGGCATCACTTGGGTAGATCACGCGCGTACCAGATATGACAATACCGGCATACAAAGAGGAGGAAAAAAATCCGCTTAACAGCAGCGATAGCAGTGGCCAATATTTTTTAATCAAGCGCATAACAATCTCGTCAGTATAGACGTGGCAAATATGGCCCTGTGGTAACAGGGCCATAATCTATTCAGTCAGGTTTTATTGATAAACGATGCTGTATTTAACCGTTGAGGCAACTTGGCCCGGGCCCGCCGCGCCACCTACAGCAACATACTGGCCAAAGTAGGTATATTCGGCAGTTTGATTGACGATGGTTTTCGGCGCATGGTTGTTATTGCCGGATACCAGGTTGATCGGGCTGTTGGTTTCGCCATTCAGGATTTGTACCTGAACATTTAACGCAGGATTGGTTGCTGAAGTATTTTTCAACCAACCGGTCGCATTATCGATAGCCGGGCTAGTTGGTTCAAAATACACTGAAGCAATCTTACCGTTGGTGCAGTTTAAATCAGAAGGGCCACCCAGTCTGATGGTAAATGGCGCAGGCTTGGCCGTGGCACCGGCAAAGCTTAACTCACTGGCACTGACCGTCTCTAAAGGCACGTTCAGATCAACAGCACCATTTGGCGTCTGGTCGTTGATCAGGCAAGTTGCGTCAGTGACTTCGCCGGTGAAATTAATGTTACCACCCGCTACGGTGATGGCAGCGGAAGCCGGAAGCGCAGCAAAGCCGCCGATAGCCAGTGAGAGAGCCATGACTAATGTGGTTTTTTTCATTGCATATGATCCTTGTTAATTATCCTTAAAATACTCTGAGTGTGACATGGAGTGACATCAGAGCCGTCATTTCACTATGGCAGTGAAAATGCTGTTCCCTTTTTTTGGCGATAAGCAATCAAATCATATTTTTTTTATATACAGCGGCGTTACAGAGGCTCCACGTAAGGTATATCCTTTTCCTCGCGAGCTTTTAATAAAATCATCAGCGATACCAATTTTACTTAGCCTTGCTTTTAGCTCGGAAATTACTTGGGTCAATCTGGTGGTTGAGGAGGAGAGGTTATGATTCTCCCAAACCTGTACCAGTAATTCCTGGTTGGAAACATAGCCACAGCTTGCGTGTGCCAATAGATACGTCAGTAACCGCAGCATCGTTTCACGCAGCTTTAGATAGTTGGTAAATCGTTCCTCACCCTGATAGTGATACTCTATCGTATTATAGAGTTTGATTACCGAACCCGATTTGATATCTACCTGATACTCATCATTGATAATATAGCCAAAAAGCAATAACCCACTCTCGCCCGCCTTGGTGATGGGGGCTGCTACATATTTAAATTGACTCGTATCATCCATTATCAACTCCGCCGCATCCGCTGCTAAAACTGTCTGGCTCCGACTTCATAAATTGGAACTGTCATTTCCACACATTGGCTTTATATATTATTGCCTGAAGAGTTAATGTCAATTCATAAAAATAAAAAAATAACCAGAATAAAAAGAATTTAAGTCTTATTGCTGCCTGATTTTTGGTGTTTTTGTTTGTTTTTATCGGATGATTGGCTGGTTTTTGATGTTTAATATCATTACTGTAGGAAATTTAATGCATAAGCATAATGTGCTGTTTTGGGGGCTTTATCGCCTATGGTTTTTGTTTTTTCTTTTAAAAAAACGCGTGAGTGAAGTTAAGGTTGAAATAATCAGTTATCTGACAGATTTGTATTCAGAGGAATCCTAATGACTTTTTATCTTATATTTTATTTTCGCCATTCGCAAGTGGGATGAATCGCAATAATAACAGGTATGTATAGATGTTAAACATATCTATGCTTTTTTATTTATGATTTTAGTCTTGGTGGGGCACGCATTCCTTGTGCGGATGATAAGCAGGCCGAATAGATTAATTCGGCCTGGTGATATCAGAGATGTCTCAGAACAGGACTGAGTAGTTCAAACCAAAGGTGCGGCCACGGCCTTTATAGCTGTACAACTCCGGCGCGCCGTAGGTTGGGCTATACAGGATTGGCGCACGTTGGCCCCACACGGTGGTGTAGTCTTTGTCCAACAGGTTCTCTACGCTGAAGCTGACCTTGCCTACCGGCAGGGCATAGCTGCTGAGGACGTCAATGGTGTTATAGCCGTCGAGCTTGCGGCCCTGGCTGTCGGAAACGTCGAAGGTTTGCTGCGACTGCACGCGCACCGTCCAGTCACCCGGTGCCCAGTTGACGTAGGCGGTGGCTTTCGACGGGCTGGCGGTGTCGACGGTCAACTTCTCCCATTTACCATCGGTCTTGGTTTCCGACTTGATCAGGTTGAAGGTGGCACCGGTGCTCCATTCGCTGTCATCAAAGAAGTAATCCACCGCGCCTTCCATACCATAAATCCGACGTTTGTCAGCGTTCATGTTGATGGTCATATCGGTTTTGTTGATGGTGATGGTCTTGTCTGACAGGGAATAGTAGGCCGCAACCTGGGTACGCAGATTGTCGCCATTGTAGCGCCAGCCCAGCTCGTAGGAGTCGACCTTGATGCCGTCCAGCTTGGAGTCATTGACGTTGACGCTTTTTTGCAGCTGATAGTGGCCGTTCACCAGCTTATAGGTGCCGGAGCCGTAGTACTTGGCCAGATCCGGGATCTCAAACCCTTGTGAGAAGTTGAACCAGGTCTGCTGGCGTTCTGTCAGATGGGCCAGCAAACCGGCGTTGAACAACGCGTTGTTGTAGTCGGTTTTACCACCGGGCACGGCATCGGCAGAGGTCGCCAGGCCGTTGGCGATCCCTTGTTGCTGTGCGTAGCCAACGAAATCATCCACCTTGTTTTCGGTGTACTGGTAGCGCACGCCGCCGCTCAGGGTAAACATCGGATCGATGTCGTAGCTGGCCTGCATGAACTGTGCCAGGTTAGTGGTGGTATAGCTCGGGTAGCGGCCGACGTTGTAGGCATTTTGCAGCGTCATCCCGCCAGACTGCTGGGCCTTCGCCAGATTGAAGAACTGCTGGTTGGCATTGAAGCTTTCATGGTCGGCATCGAAGCCGTAGGTCAACGTAAGGCTGTCGATCGGCTTGCTGTTCAGGGTCAGCTTGCCGCCGTAGAAATCGGTTTTCTGTTGCGAAGCGCCGATGCTGGTTACCTTGCCGCCGCTCAGGGTAGGGAACGGATAGAAGGTCAGCGACTCATCACGATAATACACCTGCGCCACCAGATCCTGGCCCCAGAAATCGGTGTTGGAGTATTGCAGGTTGATCAGATGGCGCTCGGTGCCTGGAATACGATCCGAATCCAGATTACCGCTGTTGTAGGCCTGCCCGCTGCCGGTCACCGCCGAGAAGTTTTGCCCCAGATACAGGCCGTGCTTACCGTCTGACTCGCTGTTGAAATATTGCGTGGTCAGTTGCAACTGCTGATGATCGTCGATATTGATGGTGCCGGTGCCCATCAGGTCGATACGATCGGAGTATTGCAGGCCGGTTTGGGTGTTGTCGATCAGCACCTCGTCGCCTTTGCCGTCATACCAGCCGCCGTAACGCTGATAGGAAACCGACAGGCGGCCGGAAGCCTTATCGGTGCCACCGCTGACCGCTGCCGACACGTTTTCATCGTGATCGCTGCTGCTGTTAAAGCCGGTTTTACCGCCAAGCTGGAGCTCAACCTGTTTTTCTTCCTGGCCCTTCTTGGTCACGATGTTAACCAGGCCACCGGTGCTGCCGCCGCCGTACAGCGAGGTAGCCCCGGAAATCACTTCAATATGGGCAATGTTGAACGGATCGATTGAATCGAGCTGGCGGCTGTCACTGCGCGATGAGTTCAGGCGCACACCGTCGATCATCACCATCATCGAACGGCCGCGCAGGTTCATGCCGTAGTTGGTACGGCCCTGACTGCTGACGTCCATGCCCGGGATCAGCTGCGACAGCACATCCTTGATCTCTTTACCGCCCTGCACCTGTTGCTCAATTTCCTGGCCTTCGATCACCCAGGTGGTCTGGGCCATTTCCGCTACGCTGCGGTGAGAACGGCTGGCGGAAACTACCAGTTGGTCATCATTTTTTTGTTCTTCTGCCCAGGCCGTTGGTGCGAGCATTGCCAACAGGCAAGGGTTTAGTACCCAGAGGTGTCTGCGTTTCATTGTTGTTCAAACGTTTCCATGGTTAGTTAAAGTTAAAGATGGCGTCGTGTGCAGTTTGGGCGGTGACCGCTGCCTGCTGGCTACGCCATTGGATCACAGCCGGGGTGGACGTTAAGTCGAACCAATCGCGTCCTAATGCCCGGTTGAGAATACGGGCCGAACGCCAAGCCATCAGGCTGAGCTGGGGTTCGGCAATGCCATGACTGTGCATGCCGGCATTAACGGCAAACAGACAGTTTTCGCTCGGCCCCTGCCATTCCAGGGTGAAATCCGGCGTGATGCGATACTCATCGTTCGCCGTGGTCAGCAGGCGATTGGCCAGCGGTGCGAGAAACGCCGGGCGGTCTTGCTGATAGCCGGTGGCGAAGATCACCACGTCGCAGTCGAAGGTTTCCTTGCCCTGATCGAGATGGTGATGGGTGACCAGCTGATAGCCATTGCCGGATGCGTGCATCGCGGCCAATGAACGGCTAGGCAGCAGGTGGGCCCAAGGCTTTTCTCGTAATACTTCAAAGCGGTGATACATCGCCTGGTAAATCGCCAGCAGCGATCCGCTAGTGATACCGTCCGACGTCATTTTCTGCTCGGTCAGCATGCGCTGCTTGGCGCTGTCGCTCAGGGTGTAGAAGCTTTCTACATATTCCGGCGTGAAGTACTCATTAGCGAAGGCGGCTTCGTCCAGCGCGTTGTAATTGTTGCGGCGTGAGATCCAGTTCAACTGCTTGGGCTGGCCCCACTCGGCGCGGAAAATATTCAAAAACAGATCGGCACCGCTTTGGCCGCCGCCGATCACGGTGACGCGTTTGCCGCTAAGATCCGGGTTACGCAGGCTCATTTCGCTGGCATGGAAGCAGCGATCGTTTTGCTCGCTGACGCAGTCTGGCAGTTTGGGGCGTTTACCGATGCCTAGGCAGATATGGCGGGCACGGTAGATATCGCGCTGGGTGGTGACAACAAATTGGCGTTGCTGGTCGTCAAAATCCACGCTGCGGATGTCTTGGCTGAACTCGAGCGTCTCCAGCCCGTTAGCCGCCCAGTCGAGATAGTCGGCGAACTCTTCGCGGGAGACCGTACGCTGCTCGGTGGTCAGGAAGCGGTAGAACTTCTTCCTTTTCACCAGGTAGTTGAGAAAGCTGTACGGGTTGGTCGGTGAAACCGCGCTGACCAGATCCTTGAGGAAACTGGTTTGCATATGGCAGTCCGGCACCATCATGCCGGGGTGCCAGGAGAAGTGCGGTTTACGTTCGAAGAACTTGCTGTTAAAGCCGGTAACCTCACTGCCGAGTGCGGCAATGCTCAGATTGAATGGGCCGACGCCGATGCCGATGAAATCCAGAGGCTGATTCATTGGGCAAACTCCTTGGAGACCAAATAAAGAGGGTTATCCAGATCTTGCAGATAGTTCGGCAACATGCGGCTGCCGCCATCCTGCTCTGAATAGGTGAGTTTCACCGGGTTGAGTACCACGCGAATAATCTGCGGCTTGAAAAGGTCGAACAGGGCAAAGCGGTCGGCCAACTGCGGATGCTGCGCCATATAGCGCTCCAGCACCTGTGCCAGCACTTGATAGAAACGCGGTTCGCTTATGCCGCAGCCGCTCATCAGCGGCGAAATAAAGCGCAAAACGGTGACGAAATGCCCGGTTTGCAGGTCATGGATCAGATAGTCGGCAGGCAGGCGCACCGTTACGTCTTTTACCACCTGTGGCAGTGAAGCGGCCTGTGAGAAGTCCTGATCTACCAGGCGCATATCGCCCTGGAAATCTTTTAGCAGTACCCGCTGCGGTACATGGTCTTTCATCACTAGTGTGATGTTCTGGCCGTGGGCGATCAGCGCCACCCCGTAGCAGCACATCAGGTGGTACATCGGCAGCACCACCGCCTGGAACATCTGCGCCAGCCACGCCTCTGCGCTCAGGCCGGAACGGGCAATGTAGGCAGCGATCAGCGGCTCACCCTGATTGTCGGTTTCCATCAGCGTAGCCATCAGGATCGCCTGCTCGCCCGGTTGCAGATAACAGGACGGGTTTTCACGCCAGATCACCCCGAGCATTTCCTGATAACGATAGGGGGCCTTGGGCAGTGCGCCGTAGGTTGGGTGGGCCAGATAGCCCGCCGCCGGTTCACCCAGGATCTGGGCGCCGCTGGCCTGCAAGGTGCTGTCACTGGCGAAAATCTGCTGTAACCAGCGTGAAGCCGCAGGCCCGGCGCTGATGTACTTGCCCGGAATGCCGCGATAGCAGGAGGTGTTGTAAATGGTCAGCGGCAGCTTGATATCGAAGGGCACCCGGCGGCTGGTATTGGTCAAAGTGCGCAGGGACTGCTGAGCCAGATAGCGATCGCCAAACTCACCCAGCTCGACCAGTTCACCGCTGGCCAGCTGTGGCAGGAAATGCAGAGCGATTTTTTGCTGCCATTGCCATGGATGCAACGGCACCGGCAGCCAATCGTTATTCAACTTCAGGTCGTGCCAGCGGCGGTCAAAGCGCTGGCGCTCCCCGCTGTCCATCGCGCTGTTGAGCAAGTTTTCTAGCGGGAAGTCCTCGTCAATGCACCAGACAAAGCTGCTGCGTTTGGCGGCCACCCAGTGCAGCTGGAACTGGCCCTGATATTCTGGCGCATACTGTTGCAACGCCGTCAGCCCCCAGCCACGACGCCCCTTGTTGAAGACGAACTTCGGGTGACCTGCCAGCAGGCATTGCAGCGCGTCGGCATCCAGCGCAATCAGATCGTTGGCACTCATCCCGTGGCGAGCGGTGAGTAACTGCATGTCACCGCGTAACGTGGCATACAGATCTTCCAAATGTTCGGCGATCTGCGCATCGTCCATCTTCAGCACCTGCGCCAGTTGCCGCAGCGTTTGATCGGCGGCCAGCGGCAGGCCATCGCAGCTCAGGCTGTTGGCGTCGATGTGCAACCAACCCCAGATCCCGCGTTTGGCGCTGAAGCGGTAGGTCGCATCACCTAGCGCAATCTGCCATTGCCCGTCGTGCTCCTCGGCCTGCAAAGTGCGCTCATACTCCAGTTCCGCCAGGATCTTGGCGATCATCTGCAGGTTAACGCGTTGCCAATCGGCGTAATCGTGGCGGCTCATACCTGTCCCTCGCGGAAGAAGTCATCACGCTGGTTCATGATCAGCCGTGAACGCTTATGGGGGAAATCAAACTCTTTCAGCGTGTGGTAGCCAGCGGTGGGCAGATGGCGGAACAGCCGCTGATTGTCTGCGCGTGGCTCGGCCACGACGCGAGTGGTGCGAGGTTCATCCAGGTATAAATAGTGGGTCAGGCCACGTAGCCAACTGCGGATGTACTGTGCGCCACGCCAGTCTTCTTCACCGACCAGCATGTGCAGGCCGCGATCGAACGGCTGCCAGCGATAGTGGCGGCCAATGCGATCTTCGGGTGCCCAGTAAACTTCGAAATAGCCAAACGGCTGGTCGTCAAAGCAGCCCAGCAACGGGTAGCAATAGCTGGAATCCAGCTGGCGCTGTAAATAGGCGGCCTGGACCTCGAGTGGGCCGCTCATTTCCCAGAAGGCGTCAACGCGGGGGGAGTTCATCCAACGGGTGAACTGCTCGGCGTCGCGCTCCACTTCGGGCAAACGGAAGCTCAAGCTACGTTTGATTTGCGGATCGTAGCGGCGATACACCTCACCGCTGGGCCGTGCAGGGCGCTGCGGAAACCACAGCTCGCGCTCGGCATCGTAATGCATTTGGCCGCCAGCGGTATGGCGTTCGGCGATCAGCCACAGCGGCAGTTGGTAGAAGGTTTCACGGGCCAGGTAATCACCACAGGCCTGGGAGAACAGTGCCAGAGCCTGTGGCTCCTCACGCCATTCGGCATAGGGCAGGGCAATGCCGCTCAGCTGTGGAGCCGCGATCAGCAACTGATCCAACGCCTGAATCAGCCAGCCTGCTGGCAGTGAGCCTGGGTAATGCAACGTAGCGCTGCCGTCCAATCCCAGGCTAAGGGACAGGTTTTTCCCCAGCAGTTCGCAGCGGAATCCGCTGGTGGCGTGGACAATCTTGGCAACGGGCATCATTGAGCGGCCTCCACGCGCAGCGGATTGGTGAAGTCAAAGTAGATCACCGCCGGATCGACAATGGTGTTCTCATTGTGATCGTGCAAATAGCAGAAGAAGTTGCCCTTGCAGTTCCAATGTTGGCTGTCGAGGACATAGTCCAGGCAACGGGTATTTTTCGCCGTGTTACGCAGCGTGGTTAACGCATCCCGTACTCGTCTCATCAGGCTCTCTTCACTGTCGAACCCTGCTGCTGCCATAGCGGCGGTAACGGCCAACGTCGAATTCACCAGCAGGTAGTAGGGGAAGTAGCGTAACAACTGCTGCTCGCTAAAGCGGTTCTCCGCTTCGGCTTCGCCGATTTCATCCAGCCAAGGCGTGGCATCGCGGGTAAAGCCGCTGCCCTGGCAATCGCGGTACAGCATGCCCACCGGCAAGTCCTGCTGCATTTCCACCAGAATGTTTTGCTGATGGGCCAGCAGTACCAGGCCGTAGTCGGCTTCGGCGCTGAACAGCGGTAGCAGCACCTGCTGGCAGTAAGCGTCCAGCCAGCAATGGGCGGCCTGCTGCAATGGCAAGTGCAGGCGGGCAGCCAGGCGGCGCACTGCCGCAGCTAACAGGCTATCGCCACCGTCTGGCGCTGCTTGCGTCAAGGTGACCAACACGTTGGTTTGATTCTGTGCCTGGCCGAACAGCAGGTTATCGCGCAGCGCCATCAGGCTCTCTTCCTGGATTGTGCCGTCTGCGGAGCGTAACCCGGCCCAGCCATCTTCCTGCATCACGCGCATCGTTGGATAACGAGCTTGCAGCTCCTGCCAGCGGGGGGTCTTTGCCAGACGTGCGAGACGCATGCCGCGTTTCACTTCTTTGACCGACAGGGTACGCACCGAGTTGGTTAGCCGTACGCTGAGGGAAAACTTGATCATGTCGCGGCTGCCCGCGTGATATAGCGAACGTGAAGAGCTGGTTGGCAACCAACGCTCACCGGCCTCACCCAGATCGCACAGCTTGTGCTGCTCGACCAACTCGCGGCACCAGCTTTGTGTCAGCAGATAATCGGCCTGCCATGGATGCATCGGCAGCAGCCAGACGTCATCGGTAAAATGGCCTAGCAACTGTGGTGCGCTTTCTGCGGCGAAGCGTTGCAGGCGCTGCTGTAACGTCAGATCCAGGCTGTCGCCACACAGGTGGCGCTTTTCTACCGCAAACCAGCGCAGGGGGAAGCTGCCAGCAAAATCTGGCAGATAGCGCTGTGCCTGCTGATGATCAAAGGGCTCATGGGATTTCGGAGCCGGGTGGAAGGCATGGCCAGCTAATAACCCCTGTTCCGCCTGGGCAAAATTCAGCGGCTGGTCACGTAGCTTTGGCCAGTCCAGCCGGATGGCGATCGCCTGTTGGGTATTGTCATGACTTTCCAGCACTCGCTGGCGAAAGCGTGCCAAAACCTCCTCACTCAGTTGGCCTTTTATCGCCGGTTTGGCCAGCAACAGCGTAACCAAACGCTCAAAACTCAGCGCTTCACCGTTGCCATTCAGGCAGGCGGGGAACTGATATTGATGATGTTGGGTTGGCGAGATATGCCGTAATGGAATGCGTATAAACTGGCTATCCGAAAGTGGGAGATGTAGCTGAGGAGGTTGGCTATTGGTTGCCGGCACGATGTGCCAGTCCCGAGTTTCACGCATTAGCGCGTTGAGGAAACATTGCGCAGCCACATCGGTTGCTGCGCTTGCTAACTGGATGGTCATGACCCTTGTCACTCTGGAGCGATTGAGAATGATTCTTATATCAATAGTTCTTATTATTATCAATCACCGCATGATACAATTTTTTGATTAATTACACACAAAAACATCATTTTCTTAACGGTTATTTCACTTGATGCGCTTATTTTCGGGTTCAAAAATCGTTGCAATTGGTAATGATTCTCCTTCAAACTGGCCGCTGGCGTTTTGTGCCGGGCTATTGGGCATTGGGCAAAATGGCTTGCTGGTTGCATTACCCGTGTTGGTCAGCCTGACTCAACTTTCGTTGTCGGTGTGGGCGGGGTTGCTAACGCTGGGATCGATGCTGTTTCTTGTCGGTTCTCCCTGGTGGGGGCGGCAGGCAGAAATTCGCGGCTGTAAATACGTGGTGGTTATGGCCCTGGCGGGTTACCTGCTCAGCTTTGCGTTATTGGCCTTGGCCGTGTGGGGGCTGGCTGCTGGCTGGCTGCCTGAAATGGCTGGGTTGGGCGGATTGATTGTGGCGCGCATTATCTATGGCCTGACAGTATCAGGCATGGTGCCCGCCAGCCAGACTTGGGCGCTGCAACGTGCTGGGTATGAACAACGTATGGCGGCGTTGGCCACTATCAGCTCTGGCCTGAGCTGTGGCCGGTTGCTTGGCCCGCTGTGCGCAGCCGTGGCGCTGTCTTTGCATCCGATGGCTCCGCTATGGCTGATGGCGATTGCGCCGCTGATCGCGTTACTGGTGATCTGCCGCCAGCATAACGATCCTCCGCTGCCCGCGGTGGCGCATCAACAAAACCGCCTGCGGCTGACGATGATGCCCTATTTATTGTGTGCGTTGCTGCTGGCGGGCTGCGTCAGCCTGATGCAGTTGGGCTTGGCTCCGCATTTGCAGCAGTTGTTCAGCCATTCGGCGACGACCGTTAGCCACCATGTGGCGGTATTGCTCAGCGTAGCGGCAGGTTGCACGCTGTTGGCACAGTTTCTGGTGGTGCGGCCACAGCGTCTTACTCCGCCGCAACTGCTGATGGTTGCCGCTTTGTTGATGATCGCTGGCTTGGGGCTGATGTGTACCGCTCCGCTGGTGCTGTTTTATCTCGGCTGTGCGCTGGCTTCGTTTGGGGCCGCGATGGCGACGCCGGGCTATCAACTGATGCTGAACGATAAGTTATCTACCGGCAAAGGGGCGGGAGCGATCGCCACTAGCCATACACTGGGCTACGGCGCGAGCGCGCTGATGGTGCCGGTGGTGAGTAAATTTTACGGTGAGTCGCAGTTGGTGGCGGCGGCACTGGTAGCCGCCGTCCTGTTGGGCGGCATTAGCAGCTGGCTATGGTGCCAGCATCGAATGGCAGACATTGCGCGGGAGAGTCAGTGATATGTCCGCAAGCTATCGCATCTTTGATCTTACCTTGAAGCACAAGGAAAATGTTTCCCCCTCGCTGCTGCGCTGCGTGTTTACCGGCCCAGAGGTACAGCGCATGAAGCTGGAAGCCCCGGATCAACGGATCAAGCTGTTGTTCCCGGTAGCGGAAGGGCAAAGCTCGCAGTTGGCGAATAGCGACGATTGGTACCGCAACTACATGGCGATACCGAAAGAGCAACGGCCCGTGATGCGTACCTACACGTTGCGGGCGCTGCGCGCTGCTGAGAATGAAATGGACGTGGAGTTTGTGCTCCATGGCATTAATGGCCCGGCCTCTGCCTGGGCAACGCATGCCGTTGCGGGAGATAAACTCCAGGCTGTAGCGCCAAATGCCGATTTTGCTGAGGATAGCGGCGGCTATGAGTGGGCTCCTCCGGCGCAAACTCGGCAGGCGCTGCTGATCGCCGATGAAACGGCACTGCCAGCGGCGATGGGTATCCTCGAACAGTTGGCGCAGCAGGTTAACCCGCCGAGTGTGCAGGCTTTCTTTGAAGTACCGGTAGCGGGGGACTGCCTCGATATGGCGCACTTCCCATTTGCCGAGGTTTACTGGCTGCCACGTGACGTTGGGCATCAGCAACTGCATGGCACGCTGCTGGTGGAGGCGGTACGTCAGCGAGTGAATATCCCTGCCTCGGCACGGGCCGAAGCGCAGTCTCTGGCTGAAAACAGCCTGGGTGGGGATTTGCTGTGGGAGCGTGCCGAAGGGGCTAAGACCTTTTACGCCTGGGTGGCGGCGGAGTCTTCGGTGGTGAAAACGTTGCGCCGTTACCTGATTGGCGAACGCGATCTGGACCGTTCCACGGTGAACTTTATGGCGTACTGGTGTTAAGTTTCTGGGCCTACTAAATTGCTGTGTCTAATAGCGCTTCAGGTGGAAGTCATGCAGATCAATTTCAACTCTGGCGGCCGCTTTGGCTGCTGTGCTATGTTCCGCTGAAACAAAAGTTACAGCGGGAGTAGCGATGAAACAGATTGATGAACGCCTGCGCAGCGAATACCCGCAATTGGCCCCTCAAGAGCAGCGGGTAGCCGACTTTATCTTCGATCACTTTGACGACCTGATTAGCTATAACAGCACCGAGTTGGCGCGCCTGAGTGGAGTGTCCAAGGCCACGGTCAGCCGTCTGTTCAAGCGGCTGGGCTATGCCAGCTATCGCGCAATGCGTGACGAGCTGCGTACCCTACGCCAAAGCGGTATGCCATTGACCGACAGCCGTGACGCGGTGCAGGGCAACACCTTACTAGCTCGCCATTACCAGCAGGAAATGGCCAATCTGACGCATTGGGTAAAGCAGATTGATGCGGAACAGTTTGGTGCGGTGATCGCGGCCATGGGGAAATCCCGGCGGCTGCTACTGTTGGGGATGCGCAATAGCTATCCCGTCGCGATGCATTTGCGCCAGCAACTGATGCAGGTGCGTGAACAGGTTTTGTTAATACCGCAGCCGGGCCAAACCTTGGCCGAAGACCTGGTGGATCTGGGGCCGCAGGACATGGTGGTAGTGGTCGCATTTCGCCGCCGTCCACGCCTGGCGCGAGAGGTATTGCAACAGTTGCAGATCAAGCAGGTGCCAACGTTATTGATCTGCGAACCGCAGGCCCAGGCGCTGATCCCGCTGGCTAGCTGGCATTTGATGACGCCGCTCGATAGCGTCTCGGCGTTTGACAGCTACTCCAGCGCCATGAGCCTGGCGAGCCTGCTGAGCAATGCGTTGCTGCATGACAGATTGTCGCAAGGGCGGCAGCGTATTCATCAGGTGGCCAATCTGTTCAGCGATCTGGAGGAGTTGGAGCAGCGCTGAGGCATTGGTTATCACGCGGCTAAACGGGCGCTATTTTCTGCGTCCGTTGATTCTTTAGTTGCAGATAAATAATTTAAGAATCTTTTGTTTCATCCTTTCTCGCTTGGCGATAATCTAGCAATAACAAAAAACCGGCCGGTCGCAGACGTAGCAATCTCCGGGCTAAGTTATTAAGTTGACAAGGAATGAACATGCTAGCTATCAACCAATTCGATCAAATCAATCCTCCGCACCGCCTACTGATGGGCCCAGGGCCGATCAATGCCGATCCGCGCGTGCTGCGTGCCATGTCCAGCCAGTTGATTGGCCAATACGATCCGGCCATGACCGGCTATATGAATCAGGTGATGGAGCTGTATCGCGGCCTGTTTCGCACGCAGAACCGCTGGACGATGCTGATAGACGGGACTTCGCGTGCCGGTATCGAGGCAATGCTGGTTTCTGCCATTCGCCCTGGCGATAAAGTGCTGGTGCCGGTATTTGGCCGTTTTGGCCATCTGTTGTGTGAAATCGCCCGCCGTTGCCGTGCCGATGTGCACACCATCGAAGCGCCTTGGGGTGAAGTATTCAGTGCCGATCGGATCGAGGATGCGATCAAGAAAGTACGGCCACGCCTATTGCTGACGGTGCAAGGGGATACCTCCACCACCATGCTGCAACCGCTGGCGGAATTAGGGGATATCTGTCGCCGCCACGGCGTCTTGTTCTATACCGATGCTACCGCCTCGTTCGCCGGTAACGAGCTGGAAACCGATGCCTGGGGTTTGGATGCGGTATCCGCAGGGCTGCAAAAATGCCTCGGTGGCCCTTCTGGCAGTTCTCCAATCACCCTTAGCCCGCAGTTTGAAGAGATCGTGCGCCGTCGTAAGTGCGTTGAGGAGGGGATCCGTACCGTCGATCACACAGACGGTGACGACGAGATGATCTACTCCAACTATTTCGACCTCGGCATGATCATGGATTACTGGGGGCCGGAGCGCTTGAACCACCATACGGAAGCCACCAGCATGCTGTTTGCCGCGCGTGAATGCGCCCGGGTGATCCTGGAGGAAGGGCTGGATAACGCTATTGCTCGCCATAAACTGAATGGCGCGGCGATGTTGGCCGGGATCCAGGGGATGGGGCTGGAGGTCTTTGGCGATATCGCCAACAAGATGAACAACGTGCTGGGCGTGGTGATCCCGCAGGGCATCCATGGCGAGCAGGTACGCCAGATGATGCTCAATGACTTCGCCATCGAAATCGGCACCTCGTTTGGCCCGTTGCAGGGCAAGATCTGGCGGATTGGTACCATGGGGTATAACGCGCGGAAAGACTGCGTGCTGCAAACGTTGGCCGCGTTGGAAGCGGTACTCAACCGTCTCGGTTTTGTTAGCCCGCACGGGGAAGCTATGCAGGCAGCATGGAACATTTACGACGCCGAGCAGAACTGATGGCAATGCTGCTGACCCCTCTGGAAGCGGAACGAGCCGCGGCCAGAGTGATGGCTCGCTGCGACGAACTGGCGGCAATCAGCAGCACGCCAGGCCAACTGACGCGGGTTTATCTCTCCCCAGAACATTTACGTGCCAACCAACTGGTAGGGAATTGGATGCACGAGCTTGGGATGGAGGTCTGGCAAGACGGCGTGGGCAATATCTGCGGACGTTACGAAGGGCAGCAACCGGCCGCACCGGCACTGCTGCTTGGCTCTCATCTTGATACGGTGCGCAACGCGGGGCGCTACGATGGCATGCTGGGGGTCTTGACCGCGCTCGAGGTTGTCGCCTTGTTGCATAGCCACAATCGGCGTCTGCCGCAGGCGATCGAGGTGATCGGTTTTGCCGACGAGGAGGGCACGCGTTTTGGCATTACCTTACTCGGCAGCAAAGGGATCACTGGGCAGTGGGCAGAGGATTGGCTGACATGTACCGATGCTGAGGGCATCAGCGTGGCTGAGGCTATGCGTGACGCGGGGCTTGATCCTGCGGCGGTGAGTTCTGCCGAGCGTGCACAAGGCTCGATCTGCGCCTATCTCGAACTGCATATTGAGCAGGGGCCTTGTCTTGAAGCCGCCGATCTGGCGCTGGGAGTGGTCACGGCGATTAACGGTGCCCGCCGCCTCAACGGTACCTTTACCGGACATGCTGGCCATGCAGGGACCGTGCCGATGGGGCAGCGCCGGGATGCGCTGGCTGCCGCTGCTGAATGGATGCTCACGGTTGAGCGGCTCACCATGGAATACGATCCGCATGTGGTCGCCACGGTCGGTCAGATAGAAAGCTTTCCGGGGGCAGTTAATGTGATCCCTGGGCAGGTCAGGCTATCCCTCGACGTTCGTGGCCCGCAAGATGAACCGCTAGACGCGTTGCTGGCCGAATTACTGTTGCAGGCGCAGAGCATTAGCGCGCGTCGTGGGGTCTGTTTCTACAGCGAGGAGTTCTACCGCATACCGGCTACCGCTTGTGACCCTCAGTGGCAGCAGCGCTGGCATGACGCAGTAATGCAGGTGCAAGGGAATAGCCTAATGCTGCCTAGCGGTGCGGGGCATGATGCCATTGCTATCGCCGCCCGTTGGCCGGTGGGGATGCTGTTTGTTCGTTGCGAGGGCGGCATCAGCCATCATCCCGATGAGGCCGTCACCGTGGGCGACGTGGCGCTAGCGATCCAGGCTTACTGCCTGGCTGTGGGTATAACAGACCCCTCACTCCAACCCTCTCCCAAAGGGAGAGGGAGCTGATAGCCCATGCTCTTTTAGAAGTAAAGCAGACCCGTCACGACGGGGGGAGTGGCTGCTGCGTCTGATAACACTGCCCACATGGCTGGCCGAAGCTGCGCGGATCACGCTGGCCTCAAAGGGGGCTCATATGCGGATGACTTTGTCCTCATAGGCAAAGGCAGTAAAGCACAGGCGGAGGCCATCAGGGAAGAATGCCGGCGCGTGCTGGAAGACAGCCTGAAACTGAGGCTGAACATGGACAATACCAGGATCACCCATGTCAATGATGGATTTATCTTCCTGGGGCATCGTATCATTCGCAAGCGTAGTCGCTATGGCGATAGCCTTTTTCATGCTCTCAAGAGTATCGAGGGTGGCAGGGCATGGGAAAAGAGCCTCGGCGTCAGCGTGCTCGCACCTTAGATGCGCTACGTTCATGGTTAGGACATTGTATTGTCAAATCGCAAGCTTCGCTTCCACTGGGGCTGCATCAAACCCCATCTGGGTCACGAATTGAAGGTCCTGAACTCTGTGCTACGCTTAATACCGTAATTGATAGTCAAAAGTTTGCACAGGGAGTGCTCAGGAATATTGGTTATCACGATGTTTTGGCCTGCGCTGGATGCTTTGCTGAATGAACGCTAATCGTGACAATGTGACATGGAGGGACCCCGCTGATGCCAGAAGCTCCTCGCGAAAAGTCTTCATCTACTGATTAGCAAATAAAGGATGGCTCATCGGTGACAGCAAAACTGCTGGCCGCTTGGCGCGGTTATATCTTCGGCCTATGTTACGTTTGCGGCAAATACAACGACCATTACATTATTGATATCCAACACAAACAGATGAACAGCACAGTGATACTCGGTATGGAACTGTGGCATTGAATAACGATATTTCTTTACTGGTGAGCTAACGTAATAGCTGTTTTCCCCTCCCAACGGTATTGTAAGGAAGAAAGAATGAACTTTGAAACTCAGTCAATTGGCAATGTCATGGTTGTCACTCTTTTGGACAGGCGTTTGGATGCATCGGTTTCCACTCAGTTTAAGGAAGACATACAAGCCATGATTGCGCAGGGGACTCACCATATTTTACTGGACTTCGGTCAGGTCGATTTCATCGACAGCAGTTTTTTAGGCACTCTGGTCTCTCTTTTGAAATCCTTACATGGAAAAGGTGAGCTCGCGGTCTGCTCACTGAACAACAATATCCACAGTATGTTCAAGTTAACCCGGATGGATAAAATATTTACCATCGGCGCTGATAAAAGCAACGCATTACAGCAAATCTGATAATCATCTCATTGATTAAAAAGGAATGTTCATTATGAAAGCCATGATTCTTGCCGCAGGTAAAGGAACCAGAGCCAGACCGTTGACCACCATATTGCCAAAACCAATGATCCCATTAATTCGCAAGCCGATTATGGAGTCGATCGTTGAGCATTTAAGAGAGTATGGATTTAATCAGTTAATGGTCAATACAAGCTACCTTTCCGCAGATATCGAGAATTATTTTCGCGATGGCCATGCCTGGGGCGTGGAAATGGGTTACTCCTACGAAGGGGTGATGGAAGGTAATACCTTTGTTGATAACGTGCTGGGTTCCGCCGGTGGAATGAAGCACATCCAAAATTTCTCGGGATTTTTTGATGACACTTTTGTCGTGGTGTGTGGTGACGCATTAATTGATGTGGATTTTGATCAGGTATTGGCTTTTCATCGGGCCAGAAAAAGTGTCGCCACCCTGATCATGCGCCCTGTGCCAGCCGATCAAGTGAGTAAGTATGGGATTGTCGTCACCAATGACCAAGGCCGAGTCAGTCAGTTTCAGGAAAAACCTAAAGCAGAAGAGGCCTTATCAAACAATGCCAATACGGGTATCTATGTGTTTGAACCCGAGATATTCAATTATATTCCCGACGGTGTTGAATATGACATTGGTAGCCAGTTGTTCCCTAAACTTGCTGAATTAGATGTTCCTTTCTACGGCATTGTCTTGCCATTCCAATGGGTAGATATTGGCTCATTGCAGGACTTCTGGCATGTAAACCGTATGATCCTTAATCGGGAGCTACCTGATTATCCGATGCCGGGCATTCAGGTTGCGCCGCAAATTTGGTGCGGGCTGAACGTTAAAGCCGATTTTGCCAACCTGGATATTGAAGGGCCGGTCTATATTGGCAGCAGTACTGAAATACAGCCTGGAGTGACAATCAGAGGGCCCGCGATCATTGGCGCTGGTTGTTTATTAGAGCAAGGGGCCATGGTCGATCAAAGCTTTGTAGCTGATTACACCCGAGTCGGTGGGATTGCCCAGTTGTACCAGCAGATGATTTTTGCCGGTAAAGTGATCTCGCCGGACGGTACAGCCATTGATTTGTCTGATGCCGGTCTGAACTGGCTTATTGATGATAAACGGCGCACAGACATTATTACGGCGGAGAAGTCGTTATTCAAAGAGCTGCTCACCAAAGATACCTTTCTATAAGGGGTTCTACGCTGGAAGCGTCTAAATGGCTCTGTCGCATTAACGAAAATAAGTCAGCAAACGCGCACTGTTGCAAAAATACGGAGATGGTAAATTGATCTGCAGCGGCGTGCTTCTTTCGTAAGGTCATTCGACACTACGGAGAATCTGCGGTAGTGGCCATTGATCGAAGTGGTGCCAACATAGCAGCGCTGACGTTACGCCAGGGCGGGTTAAGTGAAGAGACGCTCAATGAAAGCTGTGAACGGGTACTGAGTCCAGTTGAATGGAAGTTGCTGTGGGTGAAACAGGAAGGTAAAACCTTGCCGAAGATGCCGCCGAGTCTGAAGTGGGCGTGCCTGAATCTGGCGAAGCTGGGGCGTTGGTATGACAGTAAACGAACGGGACGAGCAGGATGGGTAGTGATGTGGGAGGGATGATTCAAGCTTCAGGATATCGTCGAAGGGTATAAACTGGCGAAGTCTCTTGATCAGGAGATCTGATCAAGAGACAGCTCCTTGGGGAGGTTAGGGTGGGGCATTGACTCAATCGTGCAGTTGGAAGCCATCTGCATCACGCCAGGCAGGGAACGCGGCGCGGTAGGTTTGCAGCGTTTCCAGCGAAAGCTCGGCATCCAGCCTCGCCGCCTGGCCCGGTTCTGCGCTGGCCAACCTTTCTCCCTGCGGGCTGATAATCAGGCTGTCACCGCTGTAATTCAGGCCATTGCCGTCCTCGCCCACGCGGTTACAACCCGCCACGTAAATCTGGTTTTCAATCGCCCGCGCCGCCAGCAGCGTTTGCCAGTGCATGCTGCGCGCTGCTGGCCAGTTGGCCACGTAAAGGGCCAGATCGTAATCCTGCTGATAGCGTGACCACACCGGGAAGCGCAGGTCATAGCAAATCTGCGGCAGGATACGCCAGCCACGCCATTCGAAAATGGTGCGCTGTTTCCCAGCCTGATAATGCTGGTGTTCACCGGCCATACGAAACAGATGGCGTTTATCATAACCATGCACTTTGCCGCCAGGTTCCACCAGCAGGAAACGGTTAACTGCCCCTTTGGCAGTTTTCAACGCTACGCTGCCACCCACCAAGGCGTTGGTTTTCACCGCCCAGGTATGTAACCAGTCTATTACCTGTTGTTCAGGCAACGCGCTTTCCCCGGCATCCATAGCAAAGCCGGTGGTAAACATTTCCGGCAGCACAATCAGATCGCGGCCGCTAATCGAGGGTAACAAGGCATCGAACTGGCGCAGGTTGGCCTCACCTTGACGCCAGACCAGCGGTTGCTGCAACAGGGTAATTTTTAGAGTCGACATAGGCGCTCCGCAGCGGCATCCAGCGTGGCATCTTGCTTCGCGAAGCACAGCCGGATCAGTTTATAGGGGAACGGATCGGCACAGAAGACGGACAGCGGGATCGCCGCTACGCCTGCGTGCTCGGTCAGCCAATGGCAGAAGGCGACATCATCCAGATCGGAAATGGCACTGTAATCTGCCAGTAAGAAGTAAGTGCCGTCACAGGGCAGAATTTCCAGCCTGCTGTTAGCTAACGCCTGCACAAAACGATCGCGCTTGGCACGGTAGAACGCGGGTAGCTGCTGCCAGTGTTCCGGCTCGTTGCGCAGCATATCGGCCAAGGCCAACTGGGCCGGGGTGTTGACAGAGAACGTCAGATATTGGTGAACCTTGCGCACCTCCGCGCTCAACGCTGCCGGAGCCACACAGTAACCCACTTTCCAGCCGGTCATATGGAAGGTTTTACCAAACGAGGAAACGGCTATCGCCCGCTGACGCAGTTGCGGATGGGCCAGCACGCTGGCGTGTCCCCCTTTGGCAAAGCAGATATGCTCGTAAACCTCATCGCTCAGAATATAGATTTCCCGATCGGCGATGGCAGCCCATAGCTGTTGCATATCCTCTGCCGACCAGGCCGTGGCGGAGGGATTCTGCGGAGTATTAAGGATCACCAGCCGTGTGTGCGGTGAAAGCTGTTCGGCGAACCGTTGCCAATCGACCTTGAAGGCTGGCGGCTGTAGGGCAATGCGCTTCAGAACGCCGCCGGAAAGCTGCACCGCTGGGGCATAGCTGTCGTAGCTTGGGTCGAAGCAAATCACTTCATCGCCGGAGCGTACCAGGGCGCTGATCGCAGCGAACAACGCCTCGGTTGCACCCGCAGTGATAGTCACTTCACTATTGGCATCGGGCTGCCAGCCGTAGAGCTGAGCAGTTTTTTCCGCAATGGCCTCACGTAACGGCGCTGCGCCCGTCATCGGTGCGTATTGGTTTGCCCCCTGGCTGACGTGCCAGTTCAGGCGCTGCTTTAAATACTCCGGGCCATCAAAATCCGGGAAGCCCTGCGACAGGTTGATCGCCTGATGCTGCTGCGCCAAGGCGCTCATCTGGGTAAAGATGGTGGTGCCGAGGTCAGGTAACTTGCTGGCTGGGACAGGTGCGGTGCTCATATCAGGCTATTTCTCCTGGCGCTTATGTTGCGAACAATATAACACGGTGTTAATATTTGGCAATAAAGACGTATAGACGTCTATCCTCGTCGCCTAGCTACCACTTGAAATTCTTAGAGGATACGTGAGTCACATTCAATCAATCGCCAAAAGCTACCTGCCAGGAAATAGAGAGAATGATGGAAAACCCGCAATTATCTGCCCTATTGGCCGCCTGCCACTGGATCGGTGAGAAAGGCTGGTGTCCGGCGACCGGCGGCAATATGTCGCTGCGACTTGATGCCCAACATTGCCTGGTGACCGAATCCGGTAAAGACAAAGGCAGCCTGAGCGAACAGGATTTATTATTGGTGGAAACGGCAAATAACCACGTCCCCAGCGGCCGCACGCCTTCGGCGGAAACCGGCCTGCACACGCTGATCTATCGCCTCTATCCCACCGTCGGTGCCATCCTGCATACCCATTCGGTCAATGCTACCGTGCTTTCCCGCGTGGAAAAAAGTGAAGCACTGGTGCTGCAAGGGTATGAAATGCAGAAATCCCTTAGCGGCCAGAAGAGCCATCTGGACAGCGTCAGCATCCCCATTTTTGATAACGACCAGGATATTCCGGCGCTGGCTGCGCGTGTGGCCGCATTTGCCGAGGTAACGCCCTTGCAGTACGGTTTTCTGGTGCGCGGCCACGGCTTGTATTGCTGGGGCAAACAGGTAGAGGAAGCGCGCCGCCACCTTGAAGGGCTGGAGTTCCTGTTCCAGTGCGAACTGCAACGCCGTTTACTGGAGGCAAAATGATCCGCGCCATCGTCACCGATATTGAAGGTACCACCAGCGATATCCGTTTTGTTCATCAGGTGCTGTTCCCCTATGCCCGTGAGCGACTAGGGGAGTTTATCCGCAGCCATGCCAACGACGCCGAAGTTGCGGCTCCGCTGGCGGCATTGCGTGCAGAGATTGCGCAACCCGATGCCGATAATGAGCTGCTTATTACCACGCTTTATCGTTTTATGGATGAAGATCGCAAATCGACCGCGCTGAAGGCCTTGCAGGGTATCATCTGGCGTAGCGGCTACCTGAACGGCGATTTCCAGGGGCATCTCTACCCGGAGGTGGCGGAACAACTGGCCGCCTGGCAGCAGCAAGGGCTGAAGCTGTACGTCTATTCCTCCGGTTCGGTTGAAGCGCAAAAGCTGCTGTTTGGTTACAGCGATGCGGGAGATCTGCAACCGCGGTTCAGCGGTTACTTTGATACGCACGTGGGGGCCAAGCGTGAAAGCGCGTCATACCACAATATTGCCCAAGCCATCGGTCTGGAGCCAACTGAGCTGCTGTTCCTTTCTGATATCCATCAGGAGCTGGACGCGGCACGGCTAGCGGGCTGGCATACCTGCCAACTGATCCGTGATGCTGCCGATCTGCAAAGCCAGCACCGGCAGGTTAAGCGTTTTGATCACATCGAGTTAGGGGAGTTTGTCTAATGAGTGGATTGACCATTTTTAGCGATAAAGAGCCGCAGCAGCCGTTATGGCGGAGCCAGGATGCGCAGGCTATCCAGCAGCAGTTGGCACAGATTGGCGTGCGTTTTGAGCGTTGGCAGGCCGATCGCGAGTTGGGCGAGAACCCACAGCCAGAAGCGGTTATCGCCGCCTATCAGCATGAGATCGACCGGCTGGTGGCGGAAAAGGGTTACCAGAGCTGGGATGTGATCAGCATGCGTCCTGACAACACCCAGCGTGAAGTGCTGCGGGAAAAATTCCTGGCCGAACATACCCATGGCGAGGATGAGGTGCGCTTCTTTGTCGAAGGTGCGGGGCTGTTTTGCCTGCATCTCGAAGGGAAAATCTTCCAAATCATGTGTGAGAAAAACGATCTGATTTCGGTGCCAGCCAATACTCGCCACTGGTTTGATATGGGCTCGGCCCCCAACTTCACCGCCATCCGCGTCTTTGATAATCCGGAAGGTTGGGTGGCCCATTTCACCGGTGACAAAATTGCCGAGGCATATCCAAAGCTAGATTGAGTCCCCTCACCCTAACCCTTATGTCTTGATCTTCTCCGCCTTAGCGGAGAAGATCCCCGACAGATCATCGGGAGATAGCCGGTGAGCTCCCCCTAGCCCTTGTGCCTCTGAGCCCGCGGGAGAGATTGTGCCCCGGCTGT
>NZ_JAELTL010000236.1:0-320 GCF_016428815.1 Serratia sp. ASV30
GGTGCCCACGGGCGGCGATCTCGTCGGCGATATTATGCACTTCCAGCAACGCGGTGTGTGCCTTGGCCTCGGCCACGAAGGTGCCTACACCCTGCATGCGGATCAAAAAGCCCTCGCTGGTCAATTCCTGTCTCTTATACACATCTGACGCTGCCGACGATGCCAACTGGGTGTAGATCTCGGTGGTCGCCGGAGCATTAAAAAGGGGGGGGGGGGGGGGGGGGGGGGGGGGGGGGGGGGGGGGGGGGGGGGGGGGGGGGGGGGGGGGGGGGGGGGGGGGGGGGGGGGGGGGGGGGGGGGGGGGGGGGGGGGGGGGGGGG
>NZ_JAELTL010000237.1:0-320 GCF_016428815.1 Serratia sp. ASV30
CCCCCCCCCCCCCCCCCCCCCCCCCCCCCCCCCCCCCCCCCCCCCCCCCCCCCCCCCCCCCCCCCCCCCCCCCCCCCCCCCCCCCCCCCCCCCCCCCCCCCCCCCCCCCCCCCCCCCTTTTAATGCTCCGGCGACCACCGAGATCTACACCCAGTTGGCATCGTCGGCAGCGTCAGATGTGTATAAGAGACAGGCCATGTGGGCAGTGTTATCAGACGCAGCAGCCACTCCCCCCGTCGTGACGGGTCTGCTTTACTTCTAAAAGAGCATGGGCTATCAGCTCCCTCTCCCTTTGGGAGAGGGTTGGAGTGAGGGGTCTG
>NZ_JAELTL010000238.1:0-320 GCF_016428815.1 Serratia sp. ASV30
GCTGAATGGATTGTTTAAACAAACCGTATTCATATTTGATACCATGTCCTGAGGCCGCGATATCCAGTGTTGCCATAGAATCGATAAAACACGCCGCCAACCGACCCAGCCCACCATTACCTAATGCCTGTCTCTTATACACATCTCCGAGCCCACGAGACAGGAGGTATCATCTCGTATGCCGTCTTCTGCGTGAAAAGAGGGGGGGGGGGGGGGGGGGGGGGGGGGGGGGGGGGGGGGGGGGGGGGGGGGGGGGGGGGGGGGGGGGGGGGGGGGGGGGGGGGGGGGGGGGGGGGGGGGGGGGGGGGGGGGGGGGGGGG
>NZ_JAELTL010000031.1:0-64571 GCF_016428815.1 Serratia sp. ASV30
AGTTGGCATCGTCGGCAGCGTCAGATGTGTATAAGAGACAGGATCAAGACATAAGGGTTGGGGTGAGGGGCAACTACAGCACAAACTTCTCGATCGCCAGTGCGACGCCGTCTTCGGTATTGGTGCCGGTCACGTGCTGGGCAATTTCCTTTAATTCTGGAATAGCATTGCCCATCGCTACGCCCATCCCGGCATACTCGATCATCGCAATATCATTAGCCTGATCGCCTAACGCCATCACGTTTTCCTGCTTGATACCCAAATGTTCGGCCAGCATTCTGACACCAGCTCCCTTATCCACATTCTTATGCAGGATCTCCAGGAAGTAAGGGGCGCTTTTCATGATGGTGTAGCGATCCCAGGCCTCTGAAGGCAAGCGGGCTATCGCATCGTCCAGCAAGGCAGGCTCATCAATCATCATCACCTTCGGGAAACGCATAGTGCGATCCATCTCTTCCACGCTGCGGTATTTCAGCGGGATACCGGTCATTTGGGATTCATGGACGGTATATTTGCCAATGTCTTTATTCGGCGTGTACAGGGTATCGAAATCAAACGCCTGGTAATGAACGCCGAACTCCCGTGCCAACTGCTCAAAATAGAGATAATCGTCAAAGCCGAGGGTTTCTTGCAGCACACAAGCCCCGTCTGTCGCCTTCAGCACCAAGGCACCGTTATAGGTGATGCAGAAATCGCCCTCACCCTGAATATCCAACTGACGCAGATAGTCCTGCACGCCGACATAAGGCCGCCCGGTAGCCAGCACCACATGCACGCCTTTAGCGCGCGCGGCGGTCAGCGCCTGCTTTACCGCAGGCGTAATCTGGTGCTGCGGATTGAGCAGCGTGCCGTCCATATCAATTGCAATCAGTTCAATAGCCATTCGAGTGTCTCCCAGTGGTTTTTTCTCATGCTAACGCGTTTCAGCTTGCCATGTTAGTGCTAAAAACGGCATAAAAAAATCCGCGCGGGCGAACCGGCGCGGATTTTTAATAGCCAAATAAGGCGTTAGATATCGATATTCGCCGCTTTCAGGGCGTTTTCTTCGATAAAGGCACGACGTGGTTCAACCGCATCGCCCATCAGGGTGGTGAACAGCTGATCGGCTGCAATAGCGTCTTTCACCGCTACGCGCAGCATACGCCGCTGATCGGGATCCATGGTGGTTTCCCACAGCTGGTCCGGGTTCATTTCGCCCAGCCCTTTATAGCGCTGGATCGACAGGCCACGGCGCGACTCTTTAACCAGCCACTCTAATGCCTGTTCGAAGCTGTCTACCGGCTGGCGACGTTCGCCACGTTCGATATAAGCATCTTCTTCCAGCAGGCCGCGCAGTTTTTCACCCAGCGCGCAGATCCTGCGGTATTCACCACCGCGGATAAATTCAAAGTCCAGCGGGTAGTCGGTATCCACACCATGGGTACGGATACGCAGCACCGGTTCGAACATCTGGCGCTCACGGTTTTCAACCAGCACCGAGCTGTAGCTGCTGCCGTGCTGCTCGTTATCGTTGAGCAATTTCACCAGCGATTCGATCCAGTTTTCCACCTTGGCACGGTCGCTCAGATCGTCTTCGTTCAAGGTTGGCTGGTAGATCAGGTTGTTCAGCAACGCGCGTGGATAGCGGCGTTCCATCCGGCCAATCTGTTTCTGCACGGCGTAATGTTCAGCCACCAGCTTCTCTAACGGCTCACCCGCCAAGGCTGGTGCAGAACCGTTGGTGTGCAGGGTCGCGCCGTCGAGGGCGATGGAAATCTGATACTGATCCATCGCTTCGTCGTCTTTGATGTACTGCTCCTGCTTGCCTTTTTTCACCTTGTACAACGGCGGCTGGGCAATATACACATGGCCACGCTCGATGATTTCCGGCATCTGACGATAGAAGAAGGTCAACAGCAGCGTACGGATGTGCGAGCCGTCGACGTCGGCATCGGTCATGATAATGATGCTGTGATAACGCAGTTTGTCCGGGTTGTATTCGTCACGGCCAATGCCGCAGCCCAGCGCGGTGATCAGCGTGGCAACTTCCTGTGAGGACAGCATCTTATCGAAGCGGGCTTTCTCAACGTTGAGGATTTTCCCTTTCAGCGGCAAGATCGCCTGGTTCTTACGGTTACGGCCCTGCTTGGCTGAGCCACCCGCAGAGTCCCCTTCCACCAGGTAGAGTTCGGACAACGCCGGGTCACGTTCCTGACAGTCCGCCAGTTTGCCTGGCAAGCCAGCCAAATCCAGCGCACCTTTACGGCGGGTCATTTCACGCGCTTTACGCGCCGCTTCACGAGCACGGGCCGCATCGATGATTTTACCAACCACGATTTTGGCGTCTGCTGGGTTTTCCATCAGGTAATCCACCAGCTTCTCGTTCATCAGTGATTCGACCGCCGTTTTCACTTCCGAAGACACCAGCTTGTCTTTGGTCTGGGAAGAGAATTTAGGATCGGGCACTTTCACCGACACCACGGCAATCAGACCTTCACGCGCATCGTCACCGGTGGCGCTGATTTTGGACTTTTTGCTGTAGCCTTCTTTATCCATGTAGGTGTTCAGGGTACGGGTCATCGCGGCACGGAAGCCGGCCAGGTGAGTCCCCCCATCACGCTGCGGGATGTTGTTGGTGAAGCAGTAGATGTTTTCCTGGAAACCATCGTTCCACTGCAGCGCCACTTCCACACCGATATCGTCTTTCACGGTTGAGAAGTAGAACACCGTTGGGTGGATCGGCGTCTTGTTCTTGTTCAGGTATTCCACAAACGCACGGATACCGCCTTCATAATGGAAGTGGTCTTCTCTGTCGTTGCGCTTGTCTTTCAGGCGAATAGAGACGCCCGAGTTGAGGAACGACAGTTCACGCAGGCGCTTGGCCAGGATGTCGTACTCAAACTCGACGTTATTGGTAAAGGTCTGGAAGCTCGGCCAGAAGCGTAGGGTAGTCCCAGTCTGGTCGGTTTCACCGACGACTTTTAGTGGGGCCTGTGGTTCGCCATGCTTGTAAGTTTGCTCATGGACCTTGCCTTCGCGGCGGATCACCAGTTCCAGCTTTTCTGACAGGGCGTTAACAACCGAAACGCCTACGCCGTGCAGACCGCCGGAAACCTTATAGGAGTTGTCGTCAAACTTACCGCCGGCGTGCAGTACGGTCATGATGACCTGTGCCGCAGACACCCCTTCCTCTTCGTGGATACCGGTTGGGATACCACGGCCATCATCCTGCACCGAGACGGAGTTGTCGGCGTGGATCGTCACCTGAATGTCGCTACAGTGGCCAGCGAGTGCTTCGTCGATAGCGTTGTCCACGACCTCGAATACCATGTGGTGCAGACCGGTGCCGTCATCAGTATCACCGATATACATGCCCGGACGCTTACGTACCGCATCCAGCCCTTTTAATACCTTGATACTTGAGGAGTCATAAGAATTCGACATCAACGTTTCTCGCTCATTTTAGTCCTGTGGTTGAACCTCTATTTTACCTTGTTCCACGCGGAACATCTTGCCCTTTTCACCCATCATGTCGGTTACTTGTTCAGCGCTTACCGCACTGACAAAAACCTGAGCCTGGGTGGCTTTCAGGCGATCGGCCAGCAACCGGCGACGGCCGGTGTCCAGCTCGGAGGCAAAATCATCAATCAGATACAGGCAACGCCGCCCGCTCTGGCGGGTGAGAAACTCACCCTGCGCCAAGCGCAATGCGCACATCAGCAGTTTAAGCTGACCGCGCGATAACAAATCCTCTACCGGCGTGCCTTCGGCACGAATGCGGAAGTCCGCTTTATGCGGCCCCACCGCGGTATAGGTTAACGCCCTGTCGCGCTCAAACTGGCGCTCCAGCAGCTCTCCGTAGTCGCTCTCTTTGTCCCAGCCACGCTGGAAAGAGAAACTCAGGGCAAATTCGGGCAAAAACTGCGCGCAGGTCGCGGTGATATCCGCGGCAATTGCATCGCTGTAAGCTGCCCGCCACTCGCTGATACGCTCGGCCAACGGGATCAGTTCCTGATCCCAGGCGCGGATCTGCGCATAGCGATTGACCTGGCGCAGCGCGGCATTGCGCTGCTTCAGTAACCTTTTCAGGTTGCTCCAGGCGGTGAAAAAACCGGGTTCGTTGTGAAAACAACCCCAGTCCAGGAAGGCACGCCGATACTTCGGCCCGCCATTAAGCAGGGTAAAACCTTCGGGGGTGATCAACTGCATGGGCAGTAGCTGTGCCAGCTCTGCCACCTTATGGCCATCGCTGCCATCGATGCGCACTTTGCTGTCACCCTGACGGCTTTTACTCAGTCCTACCGATAATTCGCGCCCGCTGCCTTCGATCCGGCCATGCAACACAAACTCCGGCTGATCGTGGCGGATCACTCGCCCGGCCTGCAGGCTGCGAAATGCGCGCCCATGGCCAAGGGTATACACCGCCTCCAGCACGCTGGTCTTGCCGCTGCCGTTGGCCCCCACCAGGAAGTTAAACCCCGGCGCAGGCGCCAGATCGGCAGCTTCGATATTGCGGAAATCTTTAATCAGTAAGCGCGTCAGAGCCATACTGTAGTTGTCTTAATCATCTAACAATCCAGGGCGTTATCGTCGCAGGTCATTTGCGTGCAGCCAGCGCACAGCAACCGCAGCGTACTTAAAGTACGTGAGGATTGCGAGCACTGCCCAATCGCAAAGGGGCAAGTAAGATAGCCCGATAATTTCTACAGTCGCATTGGCATGACGACGTAGGCGGCAGACTTACTGGCACCGTCTTCGATCTGCACGCTGGAAACGGAATCGGTCAGCAGCAGGCGCACATCTTCACACTTGAGCGCGTTCAGCACGTCCAGCACATAGCTGACGTTGAAACCAATTTCCATCTCGGTGCCATCATAGCTGACATCGAGGATCTCTTCCGCCTCTTCCTGTTCCGGGTTGTTGGCGGTGATCTTGAGCTGGTTCTGGCTGACGTACAGGCGCACACCGCGGAACTTTTCGTTCGACAGAATGGCCGCACGGGCAAACGCCTGCTTGAGCAGGTCACAGCCCGCCTCCAGCGTTTTGTCCGGATTTTTCGGCAATACGCGGCGATAATCAGGGAAACGGCCATCAACCAGCTTGGAGGTGAAGATAAAGTCACCGACGTGAGCGCGGATGTTGTTGCTGCCAATCTGCACCCGTAGCGGCGTATCACCACCGTCCAGCAAGCGGACCAGCTCCATCACCCCTTTACGCGGCACGATCACCGAATGAGTAGGCAACTGCTGGCCAATCGGCATCGAACACACCGCCAGGCGGTGGCCGTCGGTAGCCACGGTGCGCAGCTCTTCCCCTTCGGTTTCAAACAGCATACCGTTCAGGTAATAACGCACATCCTGATGAGCCATCGAAAACTGGGTGGCTTCGATCAGGCGCTTTAACGTCGCCTGCGGCAAGGTGAACTCCACCTCGCTCTGCCAATCATCCAGATTCGGGAAGTCTATCGCCGGCAGCGTGGACAGCGAGAAGCGGCTGCGGCCAGAACGCACCAGCATACGGTCGCCTTCGAGGATCACCGTAATCTCAGCCCCTTCCGGCAGGCCACGGCAGATATCAAAGAATTTACGCGCGGGGACGGTCGTCGCGCCCGCTTCATGGGGCTGAGACAGGGCAACGCGGGCCACCATCTCCATCTCCAGATCGGTACCTGTCAGCAACAGGGAACCTTCCGTCACCTGCAGTAGCAGGTTACCCAGAATTGGCAGCGTCGGGCGGCCACCCAGTGGGCTGCTCACCTGTTGCAGCGGTTTTAGCAGATGCTCACGTTCAACGATAAATTTCATATGGGCTATGACGACAATGTTCTGATTAAATTGGAGAAATCTTCTTTGATGTCGTGACTTTCCTCACGCAGCTGCTCAATCTTCCGGCAGGCGTGCAACACCGTAGTATGGTCGCGGCCACCAAACGCATCGCCGATTTCTGGCAGGCTGTGGTTGGTGAGCTCTTTTGCCAATGCCATCGCCATCTGGCGCGGGCGGGCAACCGAGCGCGAACGCCGTTTAGACAGCAGGTCCGCGATTTTGATTTTGTAGTACTCAGCCACCGTCTTCTGGATATTGTCGATGGTGACCAGTTTTTCCTGCAACGCCAGCAGATCCCGCAGCGCTTCACGCACGAAATCGATGGTGATGGCGCGGCCAGTAAAGTTGGCGTTGGCGATCACCCGGTTCAGCGCCCCTTCGAGCTCACGCACGTTGGAACGCAGGCGTTTGGCGATAAAGAACGCCACTTCGCCCGGCAGACGGATATCGTTCTCGTCGGCCTTTTTCATCAGGATCGCGACGCGGGTTTCCAGTTCCGGCGGCTCGATCGCCACCGTCAGGCCCCAGCCGAAGCGGGATTTCAAACGATCTTCCACCCCGTTGATCTCTTTTGGATAGCGATCCGAGGTCAGGATGATCTGTTGATTACCTTCCAACAGGGCGTTAAAGGTATGGAAGAACTCTTCCTGTGAACGCTCTTTGTTGGCAAAGAATTGAATATCATCGATCAGCAACGCATCCACCGAGCGGTAGTAGCGTTTGAATTCTTCAATGGCGTTATTTTGCAGCGCCTTGACCATGTCCTGCACAAAGCGTTCCGAGTGCATATACACCACTTTGGCATTGGCCTTACGCGCCATGATGCCGTTGCCTACCGCATGCAACAGGTGCGTTTTACCCAGGCCGGTACCGCCATACAGGAACAGTGGGTTATAAGCGCCCCCCGGATTGTCTGCCACCTGCCGCGCCGCAGCACGAGCCAGCTGGTTAGACTTACCCTCAACGAAGTTATCGAAGGTGTGCTTGGGGTTGACGTTGGAACGATAGGACAGCTCAGGCGGCGGTGCCGCATTGTCCCAGCTTGGGCGGGACGGTGCAGCCGTGCGCACCACAGGGGCAACCGGAGCGCTGTTGACGCTGGCCATCACGGGCTGGCTGAGGGTTTGTGTCAGTGGCTTGCTGCCCACCTCAAAACGCAACAGCGGCGCATCCGTACCGCAGAAATCATTCAACAGGCCATTGATATTGTTTAAGTACTTATCGCGAACCCAATCCAGCACAAAACGATTGGGCGCATACAGCGCCAGGGTATTGTCACTCAGTTCCGCCTGCAATGGGCGTATCCACATACTAAATTCTGTGGCAGGTAACTCATCCTGCAATCGGGCAAGACACTGCTGCCAAAGCGAAAGTGACACGGCGGACTCCACTCGAACAAGATCAATAAAAAGAAAAGAATCAGGCTACTTTTTTATAACTCATGATTTTTGACACACGCCCGGTATTGGCTGAAAAACCTGTAGGGTATGCGAACCGCCTTTCACGGTTTATGCCCTTAACGATCCTGATTTGGGATCGCGATCGGAATGACGGATCATAGCGCAATCTGCGCAAGAGATCCTCCCCTTCATCACAGATTAGATCCATTTTATCCACAGCCCGTGAAGAGTGGCCAGTTTTTAACCAGCCCTGGATCGACACCGATGAGATCTGAGCCTGTGGGGCCGGGTTTTAGCACCTTTCACAGGTTATACCTGGTTATCCACGCGGATCCTTGCAGAAAACACGCAGGATCGTACGGAGATCCTTGTGATTTACCCCCGAGTCCGTATAATCTTCGCCCACGTGTGATACCTGGTTCCTTAATGGTGAGTCATTTAGCCAAGACAGGATTCTGCGGTGACCACGGGCCAACACCGGATTTTACTCCGAATTGGCAGACAACCAGGTAGGCTAGCGCGATGTGAATTGACTCAGGACTGTACAATTATTACAATCCCGCCTCTTTATGTATTGCGATTGAGGCGTCGGTCATCTTCACGCCGAGTAGCCAAACGCATTTGACTTATCAGTATTTCATTTAAGTTTAGGTAGAAATCGCTATGAAACGCACTTTCCAACCGTCCGTACTGAAGCGTAACCGTAGCCACGGTTTCCGTGCTCGTATGGCCACCAAGAATGGTCGTCAAGTTCTGGCCCGCCGTCGTGCGAAAGGCCGTACTCGTCTGACTGTTTCTAAGTAATAAAAGCTAACCCGCTGAGTGGTTAAGCTCGCTTTTCCTAGGGAGTTACGTTTGTTAACTCCCACTCATTTCACTTTCGTCTTCCAGCAGCCACAACGGGCTGGCACGCCGCAAATCACCATCCTCGGCCGCCTGAACCAGCTGGGGCATCCCCGCATCGGTCTTACCGTCGCCAAAAAACACGTCAAGCGCGCGCATGAACGCAACCGGATCAAACGCCTAACCCGCGAGAGCTTCCGTTTACGTCAGCACGAACTACCGGCGATGGATTTTGTGGTGGTGGCCAAAAAAGGGATAGCGGATTTGGATAATCGTGCACTGACGGAAGCTTTGGAAAAATTATGGCGTCGCCACTGTCGCCAGGCTCCCGCATCCTGATCGGGCTGGTTCGGGCGTATCAGCTCGTGCTCAGCCCGCTGCTTGGGCCACGTTGTCGCTTCCAGCCGACATGTTCTCATTACGCAATTGAGGCATTACGCAGGTTTGGCATGTTAAAAGGCAGTTGGTTGACATTGAAACGCGTATTAAAATGCCACCCTTTGAACCCAGGTGGCGATGATCCCGTGCCGCCGAAAACCGACGATAACAGAGAACACTAACGATGGATTCGCAACGCAATCTTCTCCTCATCGCTCTGCTGTTCGTGTCTTTCATGATCTGGCAGGCCTGGCAAGTGGACAACGCTCCGCAACCAGCAGCCACCCAGACCACGCAACAGACTGCGAACCCAGCAACCGGTGATGCCGCAAGTTCAGCTGTACCAGGCAGTGGCCAGGGTAAACTGATCACCGTTAACACTGACGTGCTGTCGCTGACCATCAATACCCGTGGTGGCGATATCGAGCAGGCTAAACTGTTGGCCTACCCGGATACCCTGGGTTCATCGACTCCATTTACGCTGCTGGAATCCACTCCGTCATTCGTCTACCAGGCACAAAGCGGCCTGACGGGCAGAGACGGCCCGGATAACCCGGCAAACGGCGAGCGTCCTCTGTTTGAGGCGGCGCAGGATACCTTCACGCTGGCTGATGGCCAGGATGAACTGCGTATTCCGCTGACCTTTACCGGCAAAGACGGCTCGGTCTTCACCAAGACCTTTGTGCTCAAGCGTAACCATTATGCCGTTGGCGTGGACTATTCCATCGTCAACAAAAGCGCGACTCCGCTGGAACTGACCCTGTTTGGCCAGTTGAAGCAGACCACCGACTTGCCTAAGCATCGTGACACCGGCAGCAACAACTTTGCGCTGCATACCTTCCGTGGTGCGGCTTACTCTTCCAGCGACAACAAATACCAAAAGTATGCGTTCGACAAGGATGAGAATCTGAACGTCACCACCCAGGGCGGCTGGATTGCGATGTTGCAACAGTACTTCGCCACCGCGTGGGTGCCGCAGACTCAGGGCGTCAACACGTTCTATACCTCTAAGCCAGGTACCAACCTGTCTGCCATCGGCTTTAAAGCTGAGCCAGTAATTGTACAGCCAGGTGCTGAGAAGCAGCTGAATGCAACCCTGTGGGTTGGCCCGGAGCTGCAAGATCAGATGGCCCAACTGGCACCGCATCTGGATCTGACCGTTGATTACGGCTGGCTGTGGTTCATCTCCCAACCGCTGTTCAAACTGCTGAAGTTCATTCACAGTTTCATCGGCAACTGGGGCTTCTCGATCATCATCATCACCTTCATCGTGCGCGGCATCATGTACCCGCTGACCAAAGCGCAGTACACCTCGATGGCCAAAATGCGCATGCTGCAGCCAAAACTGCAGGCGATGCGTGAACGTATCGGTGATGACAAGCAGCGTATGAGCCAGGAAATGATGGCGCTGTACAAAGCTGAGAAGGTGAACCCGTTAGGGGGTTGCTTGCCGCTGGTTATCCAGATGCCAATCTTCCTGGCCCTGTACTACATGCTGATGGGCTCGGTTGAGCTGCGTCATGCGCCGTTCATCTGGTGGATCCATGACCTGTCGGCGCAAGACCCGTACTACATCCTGCCAGTGCTGATGGGTGTGACCATGTACTTCATCCAGAAGATGTCACCAACCACCGTGACTGACCCGATGCAGCAGAAAATCATGACCTTTATGCCGGTGATCTTCACAGTGTTCTTCCTGTGGTTCCCGTCTGGTCTGGTGCTGTACTATATCGTCAGTAACCTGGTGACCATCGTCCAGCAGCAGCTGATTTACCGCGGGCTGGAAAAACGTGGTCTGCACAGCCGCGACAAGAAGAAAGTCTAGTCTTGTTTTAGGCAACATCCGTAGGGGCCAGTGCCCCTACGACACCAGCCACGTTGCCAGTAGAGGCGGTCATTAGACCGCCTTTTTGCATATTGTCAGAGAGATAAACCGCTATGAACACCACCGATACCATCGCTGCTCTTGCTACTCCGCCCGGACGCGGCGGTGTCGGCATCCTGCGCATTTCAGGCCGCGGAGCCAAGGACGTTGCCCTGGCGGTACTCGGTAAACTGCCCAAGCCGCGTTATGCCGATTATCTGCCGTTCCGTGACGCCGAAGGCAGCACGCTGGATCAGGGGATTGCACTGTGGTTCCCCGGCCCCAATTCCTTTACCGGTGAAGACGTGCTGGAACTACAGGGCCACGGTGGGCCGGTGATCCTCGATCTGCTGCTCAAGCGCGTGTTGGCGCTGCCAGACGTGCGGATTGCCCGCCCAGGAGAGTTCTCGGAGCGCGCTTTCCTCAATGACAAGCTGGATTTAGCCCAGGCTGAAGCCATTGCCGATCTGATTGATGCCAGTTCCGAACAGGCAGCCCGTTCAGCGATGAACTCGCTGCAAGGCGCTTTTTCCATCCGTATCCATCAGCTTGTGGAAGCGCTCACTCACCTGCGCATCTATGTAGAAGCGGCGATCGACTTCCCGGATGAGGAGATCGACTTCCTTTCGGACGGCAAAATCGAAGCTCAGCTGAACGGCGTGATGGCCGATCTGGACGGCGTACGGGCCGAAGCGCGTCAAGGCAGCCTGCTGCGTGAAGGGATGAAGGTAGTGATCGCCGGGCGGCCCAACGCTGGCAAATCGAGCCTGCTCAATGAGCTGGCAGGGCGTGAAGCGGCTATCGTCACCGACATTGCAGGTACCACGCGCGATGTGTTGCGCGAACATATTCATATCGATGGCATGCCACTGCACATTATCGATACCGCCGGGCTGCGGGAAGCCAGCGACGAAGTTGAGCGTATCGGCATCGAACGTGCCTGGAACGAGATCGAACAGGCGGATCGCGTGCTGTTTATGGTGGATGGCACCACCACCGACGCCACCGAACCCGCCGAGATCTGGCCAGAATTTATGGCACGTCTACCCAGCACTTTGCCGATCACCGTCGTGCGCAACAAGGCCGACATTACCGGCGAGGCATTGGGCCTGAGCGAAGTAAATGGTCACTCACTTATTCGCCTGTCGGCGCGTACCGGTGAGGGGATCGACCTGCTGCGTGACCATCTGAAGCAGAGCATGGGCTTCACCAGCAATATGGAAGGTGGCTTCCTGGCCCGCCGCCGTCATTTGCAAGCACTGGAGCAGGCGGCACAGCATCTGGTGCAGGGTAAAGAACAGTTAGTGAGCGCTTACGCGGGGGAGTTGCTGGCCGAAGAACTGCGGTTGGCACAGCAGGCATTGAGCGAAATCACCGGGGAGTTTACCTCCGATGACCTGCTCGGGCGCATCTTCTCCAGCTTCTGTATTGGTAAGTAACCCAAGGTTCAGATACACGACCTCTTCAGCGTCCAAAGCCAAGCATTAACTCACTGTTTATGCTTGGCTTTATTTTTACACCCGCCAAAGTCTGCCCCGCGCCGCACTCCTGCCACTCCGCTGTTTTTTCATTCAACAGAAGAATAATTAAGAAAAAGATCATGCGAATTCTTAATGAAAAATCTTAACGTAATGCTTACTCTAGCACTCCAGTTTTTTTATGAGCCTCGGTCATGGAGTGAACAATGGCTTGTCATTTTATCCGATGGGATACGGTTGCAGAGCGTTTAGAGACCCATCGGCTACCTAAAGACCTGATCGAAAGAACTGCTAGCTTCTCCGTCAAGCGCCGTCGGCGTTTTTTGCAAGGCCGGATCCTGTTGGCCGAAATGATATTTTATTTGTATGGTATCCCGGTACTTCCCCCCATTGCTACGGCACCGACCGGGCGACCGTGCTTTGCCGATCATCATCTACCTGACTTCAGCCTCGCCTATGCTGGCAATACCATAGGCGTGCTACTGAGCCTGGAAGGCAAGGTAGGGTTGGATATTGAGGTGATGCGCGCGCGGAGTCACAACCTGCTGCATCAATACTCCAGCACCACAGAGAACGCCTGGATTGCGGCACAGCACGACCGTTTGGAAGCTGAAACCCAGCTGTGGAGCATTCGCCAATGCGTGCTGAAACTGGCCGGCTTGGGTAACAGCGGCCAGGGTTTGCTGAATTTGCACCCTTTTTCCGGCCAATTACGTTGCAACACCCTACCCAACGTGCACGTCATGAGTGATGCAGGTGAGTATCTCAGCTGGGCCTGTGCCCATCAGCCTGGCTTGGATCGGCTGATCTGCTGGCAATATGACGAAAGCCAGGGCTTACAGAAATGCGACGAAATTTCATCACGTAACCCACCTCCCTCCACGCACTTTTTGAAATTGACCAGCCTCGCTTCTGTTACACGTTGAAAGCACCGATTTAACGTCTGTCTTCGGGGGAATATACAAAACAAAACTTTCCTTAACGCATGATTTACTGCTTTGAATTGTAAAAACAGATAAAAACTTAGACTCTGCCTAGGATACATCACCTATTTGCCCTATTATCTGCTGGTTGTTCTAAGCTGAGTCTGTTCATCAGAAAAGGGAGAATCAAAATGTCAGAGCAAGCACTAAAGATCGTCACGCTACTGGGGAGCCTGCGTAGAGGCTCTTATAACGCCATAGTCGCACGCGCTTTACCTCAGTTAGCTCCTCAGGGTGTCACTATCGAAGCCCTTCCCTCCATACGCGATATCCCACTGTACGATGCAGACCACCAGCAAGAAGAGGGTTTCCCGGCCACGGTAGAAGCCATTGCCGAACAAATCCGCCAGGCTGACGGCGTGATCATCGTAACGCCAGAATATAACTACTCTGTGCCAGGTGGCCTGAAAAACGCCATCGACTGGCTGTCCCGTTTGCCTAACCAACCGTTGGCCGGCAAACCGGTGGCGATCCAGACCAGCTCAATGGGGCCGATTGGCGGCGCACGTTGCCAATATCACCTACGCCAGATCCTGGTGTTCCTGGATGCCATGGTAATCAACAAACCTGAGTTTATGGGGGGAGTGATACAGAATAAGGTTGATGAGCAGGCGGGTGAACTGGTTGACCAAGGCACACGGGATTTCCTGACCGGCCAGTTGTCCGCATTCAGCGACTATATCCGCCGCGTAAAATAAGCTGCCAGGCGGCGCCCGGAGATAACACTATCGAAGGCGCCGTTTTTAATCGTTTTCTCATTAATATTATTGAAAAACAAAGTTATAAAATCATGCCTTTTTTTATTTTAGCCATCTTTTTGGCTTTTGCCACCAGTCCATTGTTTGCTGCACCCATGCTCTATCCTGAGGGAGAAGAGCCGCTAGAACTGCCTATCCATAGCCCGCTGAGTAAACCGTTGCCCCGCTCAGCCTACAATCAGGAGGATAAAAAAGCCGGCGCCACGTCGTTATATCTGACGCTGATGCGTGAAGATGGCCGTAATATCTGGGCCCCCTTTCAACTGGCTGCCTCCTCGGCCGAACAGGGCCAGACCGAGCTAGCCGAACGTTATCTGCAACTTAGCGCCAAGCGAGGATTGTGGTATTACTACAATCTGCTGGAAGACGACTCGTTCAGCAGCATTCAGCAAAGTGACACCTACCGTTCAATTCTGGCGACCACCAAAGCGCGCTATCAACAACACGCCGCAAAATTTGAAGGTAAACCTCACTATGCCGTGCCGAATGGCGAGCCACCGGCCGGAGGCTGGCCAACCATCGTCTACCTCCACCCCTACGGGAAAGCCGCCACCATCATCCCAGAAGATCGGTTGCTGTTTGCCGAGGCAGGGGTGGCCTATATTGAGATAAACGGCACGCAGATGCTGGCGGAAGGGAGCTTTCGCTGGTCTAACTACAGTTCTACCAGCACCCAGAGCGCCATTCAACGCACCCTGGAAAGCCTGGGCCCCAAGCTGAAGCTCAATCTCCAACAGGTTTACCTGACTGCCCGTGGTCAGGGGGCGCTACATGCGGCTAACCTGATGGCCAATTACCCGCAGTTTTATTCCGGAGCGCTGCTGATTGCCCCGAAGGGCCGCCTTCTCCCGGCGAAGCATTCACTGGCAGAAAACAAACGCATCATGATTGCCTATTACGATCGGCAGAATTTCAACGATCGAGCGCTGGCTCTTGATTTTGCTGACTTGTTCAGAGACAAAAATCAGGTCGAGATCGCCAATTTTGCCGAGGGGGAAGATAATATCGGTGGCTGGCAGACGCGGTATAACCGGCCTTTACGCTGGGTAATGGGTAGAGAACAGGATGCCTCACCGGGCGCTTGAGAGTTACAGGGGCAGAATGCCCCTCAATGTTGCTGAATTTATCAGGGCCTAACGCACGTTAGGCCCCTATGTCGCGGGTATTAATGCCCGTCAACAAACGCAATTTTCAGCACGAACAACAGCGCCACCACGATCACGCAGGGGCTGATTTCACGCCAGCGGCCGGTGCCCAGCTTCATGATGCAGTAAGAGATAAAGCCCAGGGCAATCCCTTCGGTGATCGAGAAGCTGAAAGGCATCATCGCGGCGGTCACAAAGGCCGGAACCGCTTCGGTCATATCTTCCCACTTCACCCGCGCCAGGCTGGAGGTCATCAGCACCCCCACATAAATCAGCGCGCCCGCAGCAGCATAGGTTGGCACCATTCCCGCCAGCGGTGACAGGAAAATCACCAGCAGGAAGAGAATGCCTACTACCACGGCGGTCAGGCCAGTGCGCCCACCAACGGCCACCCCAGAGGAGCTTTCAATATAGGCGGTGACCGAAGACGTACCCGCAAAAGCACCGGCTACCGAGGTGATGCTGTCCACGTACAGCGCCTGCTTCATACGCGGGAACTTGCCGTTTTCATCCGTCAGGCCAGCCTTGTCGGTCACTCCGATCAGCGTACCCGAGGAGTCAAACAGGTTGACCAGCATAAAGGAGAAAATCACACCTGCCAGGCCAATATTCAGCGCCCCGGCGATATCCACCTGGCCGACCACGGAGGTGACGTCCGGCGGTAGGGAAAATACGCCGCCATACTTCACGTCGCCCAACGCCCAGCCGATCAGCGTGGTTACCACGATAGAAACCAGTACCGCAGCATGGATATTACGCGAAGCCAGCACCGCGATAATAAAGAAGCCCAAGGCTCCCAGCAGCACGCTGTGGGAGGTCAGATTGCCTACTGCTACCAGCGTATCCGGGTTGGCGACCACGATACCGGCGTTTTTCAGCCCCATCATGGCGATAAACAGGCCGATACCGCTGGTGATGCCCACGCGCAGGCTCAGCGGGATATTGGCAATCATCCAGTAGCGAATACGGAAAATGGTCAGCAACAGGAAACCGATTGCGCCCCAGAAAATAGCGCCCATGCCGACCTGCCATGAAATCCCCATCGCGCCGACCACCACAAACGCGAAGAACGCGTTGAGGCCCATCGCTGGAGCCAGCGCCACCGGCAGGTTAGCCAGCAAGCCCATCAGGATACTGCCCAATGCGGCAACCAGGCAGGTGGTGACAAACACCGCCTGGGTGTCCATGCCCGCCGCACCCAGGATCTGCGGGTTAACGAACACGATATACACCATGGTTAAAAAGGTGGTGAGGCCGGCAATCGTTTCCGTACGTACCGTGGTGCCATGCTGCTTGAGTTTAAACACGCGCTCAAGCAAGCCCTGATTGGCATCAAGGCTGAGGTCTTGTTTGCTCATTATAGAATTCCGAAGAGGGATTAGGACTGTCGCTGGCTATCCTATAACAAAAAGTCCGGGTTTTGACCTCGCTCACAGGTTTTTTTCGCCATCTTTACGGCTATAACGGCCAACAAGTTGTATTTATTGAGATTGATTGCCAAAGGGGGACAACCCGCTGCGATCCGGTTAAAGTAACAGCAGTCATGACTTAACCGAGGGCGCTTACCCCAATGAATCAGGTTGAATGTGTTTTATTTGATTGCGATGGCACACTGGTAGATAGCGAAGTGCTGTGCAGCAAGGCCTATGTGCATATGTTTGCCCACTACGGCATCGAGCTGGCACTGGAAGAGGTATTTAAAAAGTACAAAGGGATCAAACTCTACGAGATTATTGAGCGGGTTAACGCTGAGCAAGGGGTAAATTTACCCACCAGCGATCTGGAGCCGATTTTTCGCCAGGAAGTGGCCCGTCTGTTTGATGCCGAGCTCCAGCCGATTGCCGGTGCGCGTGAGCTGCTGGCACAAATGAATGCCCCGATGTGCACCGTTTCTAACGGCCCGGTGAGCAAAATGCAGCATTCCCTGGGGTTAACCGACATGCTGTCCTATTTTGATGACCGGTTGTTCAGCGGTTACGATATTCAACGCTGGAAACCCGATCCGGCTATCGTTTTCCATGCCGCCGAACAGATGCAGGTGCCCGTAGAGCGCTGTATTTTGGTGGATGATTCCGTTGCCGGTGCCCAGGCGGGGATCGCGGCTGGCATTCCGGTGTTCTACTTCTGCGCCGATCCTCATAATCAACCGATCGATCACCCGTTGGTGACGACGTTTGACGATCTGGCACAACTGCCTACGCTGTGGCAACAGCGGGGTTGGCAACTTACCCGTTAACCGCGTCTACCCGGCCAATCTCGGCCCGCAACCAATCGTGAAAATACTGTACGCGGGGTAATTCCCGCTTACCTGGCGGGATCTCCAACCAGTAGCCGTTGGTACTTTTCAGCTCCAGCGGCGAGAGTAGTATCAACAATCCACTGTTCAATTCATTGCGGATCATCATCTTATCCAGCACCGCATAGCCCGCGCCGGTAATACAAGCGTTGATCACCTGATCCTGGGTGCTGAACTCCAATCCGCCAAGTTCTTGCACCTCACTGCGCCCTGCCGCTGCCAACCAGCGTTGCCAGGTGTCCATCCGGCTATCACCATCAAGAATATGCAGCTGCGGCTGGGTATTGAGCGGAGGGAACACGCCATTGATCATCAACAATGGGCTGCCCACCAGCACCAGTTGCTCATGACACAGCCATTCGCCATCAACAGCTTCCGAAGCCTGGCCAAAACGAACCGCACAGTCAAAATCACAGTATTTCTGCCGGGTTTCGCTGATCAGGGCAATCTGCAACTGGCTATTACGCTGGCGCAGCGTGACCAGACGTGGGGCAAGCCAACGGGTGGCGAAGGTCGGTGCAATCTGCAAGCGCAGGTGCTGCAAGGGATTATGCAGTTGCACGTGGCGCACGCCCTCCTCCAGAATATCCAACGATTGCCGCACCACCGGCAGCAGCAGCATGGCATCTTGCGTCAATGCCAGACCGCTGTGGCTGCGCACAAACAGCAGCTTGCCAAGAAACTCCTCCAACTGCTTCATCTGACGGCTAGCCGCGCTCTGAGTGATAAACAGAGCGTCGGCGGCCTTGCTGAAACTCAGCGTCCGGCAGGTTTCCTCGAATACTCGTAACATACTGAGAGATGGAAGTTTTCTCACCGTCCATTTACCTCGGCATCAAACACTCGCAATGTTAATAACATGTTGTCAATTTGCTGCATTACCTCAGGGTGCGCAGCGTTTATTTGCCTAAAACCAGAGGCAGATCACATGCATTTTCTGCTGAGGGGTATGACTAAAACGCACTCGCCTAGCGCCTCGCTCGCTGCCACATTGTTAACGTCATAAAAACAAAAAACCAACAACATCCCTACAAGCACCGCTCCAACAGGAGGACAGGTAGATGCAGCATTTAACACAACAACAGATCCGCATGGATGACGTCCCGTTAAATCGGTTCCATATCAAAATCGCCGGGCTGACCTTCGGCGCTCACTTCACCGACGGCTATGTGCTGGGTGTGATCGGCTTCGCACTGGCCCAGATCAAACCGCAAATGGGCCTTACTCCATTCTGGGAGGGCATGCTCGGCAGCTCGGCGCTGATCGGGCTGTTTATGGGTAGCCTGGTTCTAGGGTGGATCTCCGACTACATCGGCCGCCAGAAAATCTTCAGTTTCAGCTTTGTGATTATAACCCTCGCCTCAGCACTGCAATTCTTCGCTACCACGCCAGAACAGCTGTTCCTGCTACGGGTAATGGTAGGGATCGGGCTTGGGGGAGATTTCTCGGTAGGGCACACCATGCTGGCCGAGTTTTCTCCCCGTAAACACCGGGGTGTGTTACTCGGTTCATTCAGCGTGATCTGGACTTTCGGCTACGTGGCCGCCGGTTTCGCAGGCCACTTCCTGACGGCATTAGGGCCGGATGCCTGGCGCTGGCTGCTGTCTTCTTCAGCCATCCCCGCTTTGGCCATTCTGTTGATGCGCATCGGCACGCCGGAATCCCCACGCTGGTTGATGGGTAAGGGGCGGCGCGAACAGGCCATGGCGATCGTGCATAAATACTTCGGCCCGAATGTCTTGCTGATCGATGAGGCCCCGGTGATGTCCAAACAGCGTTTTCTGTCGCTCTTTGGCCCTAAATACCGCCGCCGCACCGCCTTTAACAGCCTGTTCTTCGTCTGTCTGGTGATCCCCTATTTCGCCATCTATACCTTCCTGCCCTCCATTCTCCAGGTGATGGGGTTGGATAACAGCTTCTCTACCGACCTGTTGCTGAACGGCCTGCTGATCGTCGGGGCGTTGTTGGGGATTGTGCTGACGGTGGTTTGCTCACGCCGTGGCTTCCTGATTGGCTCTTTTATCTTCCTCGCCGCCTGTCTGGTGATGCTGAGCATTATTCCTGCCAGCCAAACGGCCTGGCTGATCGCCTGCTTTGCCGCCTTTACGCTAGTGATGTCCGCGGTAAGCAACCTGGTGGGCGTTTTCCCCGCCGAAAGCTTCCCTACAGAAGTACGTTCAATGGGTGTCGGCTTCGCCACCTCGATGAGTCGTCTGGGTTCGGCTATCGGTACTGGCCTGCTGCCCCTGGCCATCGTGCATTACGGCATGCCAACCACTACCGCCATCCTGGCGTTGATATTGATTATTGGCGCCATCGTTTCCATCGCCTGGGCACCAGAAACCAAAGGCCTGACGCTGGTTGATGCTGCGCAAGGCCCGGTATCACAGGCAGACAACGCTTTCGCCGTTCCGGCTAAATAACACCATCTTGATGAGAACAGGAGATTTTTGTGGAAATGTATATCGGTGAAGGGTTTGAAGGTAACGGCGTCAATGCCTCGCATATCAATATCATGATCGGCCCTCGTAATGGCGTAGTCGGCCAGGCATTCGCCTCAAGCCTGGCCTCCCCCAGCCAAGGGCATTGTCCTTTTATGGTGGTGATCAAACCCAATGTGCCTGCCAAGCCGATGACGCTGTACGTCAATAAAGCGGAGATCGGCGGTGAGCTGCATGGCAATGCCACCTGGGGAGCCTCGCAGGCCGCCATTGCCAAAGCGGTGACCGAAGCGCTGCTGGAGGGCATTTTGCCTGCACAGGCGGAAGATGAGTGGTGCATCGTCACCGCCAACTGGGTGAACCCAGGCTGTAACGATATCGACGAGGTTTATCGCAATAACTATCGTGCCTGTACCCAGGCAATTCGTGCAGCGATGGAAAAATTGCCAACGCGCAGCCAACTGACCCAAGCCCTGCCGCAGTTAGGCAACCCTTTCTACACCCCTAAGGCATGAGGAGAGCGCCATGGAATACATCAATCTGGGCCAGTGTGGCCTGAAAGTCTCTCGCCTGTGCCTCGGCACCATGAATATGGGTAGCAAACAGTGGAAACCGTGGATTTTCGATGAAGCGCAAAGCGAGCCGTTGATCCGCCACGCGTTGGAAAGCGGCATCAACTTTATCGATCTGGCTGACTTCTACTCCAGCGGTGCCGGGGAAGAGGTGGTAGGACGGGTGATCAGGCGCATTGCCAACCGCGACGAACTGGTGCTGACCACCAAAGTGGGCTATCCGATTGGCGCTGGTTTCAACAATCAGGGGCATTCCCGCAAACATATCATGGAAAGCATCGACGCCAGCCTGCGTCGCCTGGGCACCGATTATGTGGATATCTACATGCTGCACTACTTCGACGTGACAACGCCGATCGAAGAAACCTGGGCGGCAATGAACGATATCGTGCGTTCCGGCAAGGCACGTTATGTCGGCGTATCGACCATGTATACCTGGCAGTTGGCCAAAATCCTGTGGTGCTGCGAACGCAACGGCTACGCCAAACCGATCAATATGCAATTGCAACTCAACTGCGCTTACCGCGAGGAAGAGCGTGAAATGATCCCGTTCTGCCGCGATCAGGGGCTGGGGGTATCGGTCTTCAGCCCATTAGCCAGGGGGTTATTGAGCTGCGACTTCAACTCCGTGCGCAACAAAACCGACTTCTTCACCCAGGAAATGTATGCCGATGCCACCTCGTTTAACGTGGCACAGTCGGTAAGCCAGGTTGCCCAGCAGCGCGGAGTCCCAGCCGCCCAGATTGCCCAGGCCTGGGTCATCAACCATCCCGGGGTCGACTGTATGCTGGTTGGAGCGGACTCAACACAACAGATCGACAGCGCCGTGGCGGCACTGGATACCCATCTCAGTGAAGATGAACGCTACGAGCTGGAGCGCAACTATACCCCTTGCGATGTGATTAACGACTACACCGCAGGCAAGCGTATTACGCGTGAAAGCCGTGCGGCGCGCGGTTTTTTTGCAGTAGATAACCTAGAGACAAGGAATATCGCATGACGGCTTATGCTTCATTGCTTCGTACCGGCTGGTACTGCAACGGCAGTTGGCAAACGGCTGCCAGCACCTACCCGGTCAATAATCCGGCCACCGGCGAAAAGGTTACCGATGTTGCGCTGGCAGGCCGCACTGAAACGCAGGCCGCCATTGCAGCCGCCGCCGCTGCACTCCCGGCATGGCGCGCTCAAACGGCCAAGGCGCGGGCAGAAATCCTGCAACGCTGGTTTCAGCTGATCGTGCAGCATAAAGATCAACTGGCGGAATTGATGGTCACCGAGCAAGGTAAGGTGTTGAGCGAGGCCACCGGCGAAGTGGTCTACGCCGCCAGCTTTATCGAATGGTTCGCCGAAGAAGGTAAACGCGCCTACGGCAAGACAATTCAGGCAACCAAGAGTGGCAATCAAATTCTCACGTTTAAGGAGCCGGTTGGGGTGATCGCGGCGATCACTCCGTGGAATTTCCCTCTGGCGATGCTGACACGCAAGCTTGGCCCTGCATTGGCTGCGGGTTGTACTGCGGTGGTCAAACCTGCCAACGAAACCCCGCTTTCCGCTTTCGCCCTGATTGTACTGGCTGAACAGGCAGGGGTTCCTGCCGGGGTGATTAACGCGGTCACCGGAGATACCGCCGCCATTGGTGAAACGCTGATGACCAGCCCATTGGTGCGCAAAGTCTCCTTCACCGGCTCAACCCCGGTCGGCAAGCTGTTGATGCGCCAGGCGGCAGATACGGTGAAAAAGCTGTCGCTGGAACTGGGCGGCAACGCGCCGTTCCTCGTATTTGACGATGCCGATCTCGATGCGGCAGTCGCCGGGGCCATGGCGGCCAAATTCCGCAACAGCGGGCAAACCTGCGTCTGCGTCAATCGCTTCTACGTGCAAGACGGCATTTACGATCGCTTTGTCGAGAAATTGGCCGATGCCGCACGGTCACTAAAAGTGGCTCCGGGCATGACGCCTGGCGCGCAGCAGGGACCGCTGATCCATCTGAAAGCGGTTGAGAAAGTGCAGGCACACGTGCAGGACGCCCTGAAGCTGGGTGCAAAACTGGTGTGCGGTGGTGAACGCCATGCGCTCGGCGGCTCCTTCTTCCAGCCTACCGTGCTGGCCAACGCCACCGAGCGGATGCGTCTGGCGCAGGAAGAAACCTTTGGCCCGCTGGCCGCCTGCTTCCGCTTTAGCGACGAGGATGACGCCATCAGCCGTGCCAATGCTACGCCGTTTGGGCTGGCGGCCTATCTGTATACGCGTGATCTGGCGCGAGCCTTCCGCGTGACCAAGGCGCTGGAAAGCGGCATGGTTGGCGTGAATGAAGGGATTATTTCTACCGAGGTCGCGCCTTTTGGCGGAGTGAAAGAATCTGGGCTAGGCCGAGAAGGGGCGGATATTGGTCTGGATGAGTATCTGGAAACCAAATACGTTAATCTGGGGCAATTGTTGTAAATGCCTCTAACTCTACCCCTCTGATCGAGTTCGTTGATATTCAGCGGGGAGAATACCCCGCTGAACGTTATCGATTAACGATAGGATCCCAGCGGAACTTCGGCATCAGGCTCATGGGTAATTCTGTTACGTAAGTCCCGACGTACTATCTCAATCACCCAAAACCAAAATATATGCCCCAAAATTTCAGAAAGGTACTCATCAAATGGCAGCATTGAAAGCGGAGGAGTCAAACCAAGCAAAGGGAAACTAATGCCATGCACGGCAACGGTGGCAATGATACCCGCCAGCACCCCCTGCCAAAGTTTGACCTTTGGAAAAACTTCGGCAACCAAGCAGTAACCTATCGCAAAGACCAACGAAAATATGACGTGCGTAACCATAACCGGATTAATAATATGCTCAGAAAAGGTATATACCGTACCGGTTGGATCTATCCCAAGATAATCTCTCAAAAAAAGATAGGGCGGGTTAAATTCAGCCCGGCCATCACTCAGGGTTCTTGGCGGTAGCGGAACCTCTGCCCCCCACTTGACAAAAGCAGAGAGGATCCCGCCAATAATGCCAACAAACAAGGCAACGCCATACCGCCGCCGACCTGGATCCGTTTTTATAAATAACGCACTAATTTTCATAATGATAACCATCCAATGGAAATATATAAATCACTCTTACTTATACTCTAAATAACTCAAGCTGCATGATAAAAACGCAATGCATTGATCATCATCATAAATTTAACGCAATACGATAAGAAATTATAATATTTAAAGCCCCGACATCATGCCAATTAATTAGTCATGGTATAGATAGGGGCAACCATTCCTACTGTAGCCTGATTAACTAGCCGGTAACGGCGGGCGATTGCGCCACCAGCGCCAGCTGCGTTTTAGCGCTTTAGTCTGCGGGCTAAGGCGTTTGTTCAACCCGTTCGCCAGCACGTCCAGCGTCAGGCAGAAGATGAAATAGACCAGCGCCACAAACAGGAACACCTCCATCGGGTAAACCATGCTGCGGTTGTTGACCTGGGTAGCCAGGAAGGTCAACTCACCCACGCCGACGATGTACGCCAGCGAAGTGTCTTTAATCAGCGAGATCCACTGGTTGATAAACGAAGGCACCATCATGCGCAGCGCCTGCGGCAAGACGATCATCCGCAGCACCTGCCAGCGGTTTAAACCGAGCGATAGCCCCGCCTGCCACTGCCCGGCACCGATAGCCACGATCCCCGCTTTTACCGCATGGGCCAGATAGGCCGAGGCGATCAACGCCAACGCGCACACCACGGTGGTAATTTCCGGGATGTCGACGCCAAACACGATTGGCAGCAGGAAATAAGTCCAGAAAATCAGCATGATCACCGGGATGGCGCGGAAGAATCCGAGCACCATCGCCAATAACCCAGCCAGCACCCCACGCGACATCGCCAGCGCGACTCCCAGCAGCGTCCCCAGAATTGCCGACGCCAACCCGGCCATCAGGCTGATCGCCAACGTCAACGCAGCACCGCCCAAAGGCCCGTCCGGGAAGGTGCCCCACAGCAGGTAGCCCAGGTTTTCCTGGATAATGGTAAAGTCCATCTTAGTGTCCCCCCAGCGGTTTACGCTGTTGACGCCACATGCCCCAACCTTCCAACAGGGCAATAATGGCGATATACAACACCGTTGCCACGCCAAACGCCTGGAAGGTCCGCAAGGTTTCGGTTTCCACCTGGCGCGAAGCGTAAGACAGCTCAGCCAGGCCGATCGCCATAGTCAGCGACGAGTTCTTAATCACGTTCATGTACTGCCCCAGCAGCGGCGGGAAAGCAATTTTCAGCGCCTGCGGCAGCACCACATAGCGCATCGATTGCCAGCCGGTCAGCCCTAACGCGTAGGCGGCATGCTTTTGCCCACCGGCGATGCCACGGATGCCAGAGCGGATCTCTTCGGCAATAAACGCGGTGGAATAAAGCGTCAGGCCGAAGAAGCCCGCCAGGAATTCAAACGAGGGCCAGTCGAGAAAGCCTAACTGATGGGGGGTATTCAACCATTGCATGGCGAAGGAGGGCAGGATTTGCCCGGCTGCGAAATACCAGAAGAACAGTTGCACCAGCAGAGGTGTATTGCGAAATAGTGCGCTGTAGGCCACCGCCAGCCAGCTTAACGGGCGCAGGCTGCTGTCCCGCATCGCCGCCAGGCCAAAACCCAACAGCGTTGCCGCCAGCCCGGCACAGGCCGACAGCCATAAGGTCATCAAGAAGCCGTTCCATAGCCAGCTCAGATACTGCGGCGCCAACAGCCAATCTGAGAGTTGTTGCAGATTCATGCGTGGTACTTCCCCTCACCCCAACCCTCTCCGCCACTATACAAAACCGGGGGGAGAGGGAGAAGGGAGATTAGGCTTTAGGTTGCTGATCCAACGGGCCGATCTTGAAATCGCCACGCGGTTGGGCGGTTTTGGTTTCTGGGCCAAACCAGCGATCGTAAATCTTCACTGCATCACCGTCTTTTTCCAGCTTGATCAAGGTATCGTTAATGGTCGCCGTGAGGCGATCTTCGCCTTTTGGAATACCAACGCCTTGATACTCTTTGGTGATGCTAAACGGAGAGATTTCAAAGTCGGCTTTTTGCGCGGCCGGCAGGTTGCCCAGTAGGCCAACCAGCTTGGCATCGTCCTGGGTGATCGCCTGCACGTTGCCGTTACGCAGGGCGACAAACGCCAGTGGGGTATCGTCGTAAGAGATCACTTTGGCCGTTGGGTAATGCTCGCGCAGGGTAATTTCCTGCACGGTGCCTTTATCCGCGCCGATCCGCAGTTTTTTGATGTCTTCCGGGGTTTTCAGCACGCCCTTATGGGCAATGAATTTCTGGCCGGTAGCAAAATACGGCACGCTGAAATTCACCTCTTTGGCACGCTCGTCGGTGATGGTGAAGTTGGCCGCAATCAGATCAACCTTTTTGGATACAAGCAAAGGAATGCGGTTAGCCGGGTTGGTGGCGCGCAGTTCAACCTTGACGCCCAGCGCCTTACCGATGGCTTCAGCCACGTCCACGTCATAACCCACCAGCTTTTTGCTTTGCGGATCGACATAACCAAACGGTGGGTTGCTATCGAATACCGCAATACGCACCACGCCAGCTTTTTGAATATCCTCGAGTTTATCGGCATGTGCCACACCGGTGGCAAGGCTGGTCAGGCTGGCTAACAGAGATAAGGCTAAGACGCGCTGTTTCATGAAAAGCTCCCAAGTGATTGATGTCCCGCTGGCTGATAAGCTAGCAAGCCTCACTTAGGTCAGGAAATAATATTAAACGCTATAGTTATAACCTTTTTAACTTTACGGTTTTTAAATGGCATAAAGGCGCCATTTTCAGCGCCTTGTGGAATAACTCACTGGTTGAATTACGCTTTTTTCTCGTCTTTACCGTCTGACAACAGCTTGTCCAGCGCATCGCCACCGATATGGCGGAAATCCTGGCCTTTGACGAAGTAGAAGATGAATTCGCAAATATTCTGGCAGCGATCGCCGATACGCTCGATAGAGCGGGCACAGAACAGCGCCGTCAGCACGCTCGGAATGGTGCGCGTATCCTCCATCATGTAGGTCATCAACTGGCGCACGATGCCTTCATATTCCTGATCGACCTTCTTGTCTTCGCGGTAAATCCGGATCGCTTCATCCAGATCCATACGCGCAAAGGCATCCAGCACGTCGTGCAGCATCTGCACGGTGTGGCGGCCCAGTGACTCCAGGCTGACCAGCAACGGCTGATGCTGGTGCGAGAATTTCTCCAGTGCGGTGCGACAGATCTTGTCCGCTACGTCGCCGATGCGTTCCAGCTCGGAAATGGTCTTGATGATCGCCATCACCAGGCGCAGGTCGCTGGCGGTCGGCTGGCGTTTGGCAATGATACGCACACAGGCCTCATCGATCGCCACTTCCATCATATTGACCTTGGCATCACCCTCGATCACCCGTTTGGCCAGTTCACCGTCCTGGTTATGCATCGCGGTAATGGCGTCGGTCAGCTGTTGCTCCACCAGCCCGCCCATGGTCAGCACCTGGGTGCGGATGTGCTCGAGTTCAGCATTGAACTGGCCGGAGATGTGTTTGTTTAAATTCAGGTTATCCATGATGCATCCTAATCAACCATAGCGGCCAGTAATGTAGTCTTCGGTCTGCTTCTTCTGTGGCGCGGTAAACAGAGTGTCAGTATCGCTGAACTCGATCAACTCACCCAGATACATAAATGCGGTGGAGTCGGAACAACGCGCCGCCTGCTGCATATTGTGGGTCACGATCACCACGGTGTAGTCAGATTTCAGCTCGCTGATCAGCTCTTCAATCTTGCCGGTGGAAATTGGATCCAGCGCGGAGCAAGGCTCATCCAGCAACAGCACTTCCGGGCGAATGGCAATGCCGCGCGCAATGCACAGGCGTTGCTGCTGGCCGCCGGACAGGCTGTAACCGCTCTGGTGCAGCTTGTCCTTGGTCTCGTTCCACAGTGCCGCCTTGGTCAGCGCCCATTGGACACGCTCGTCCATATCCGCACGGGACAACTTCTCGAACAGGCGCACGCCAAAGGCGATGTTGTCATAAATCGACATCGGGAACGGCGTTGGCTTTTGGAACACCATGCCCACCTTGGCACGCAGCAGCGCGATATCCTGGTTATCCGTCAGAATGTTTTGCCCATCCAGCAGGATATCGCCTTCGGCACGCTGCTCGGGGTAGAGCTGGTACATCTTGTTGAAGGTCCGCAGCAGCGTCGATTTGCCGCAACCAGACGGGCCAATAAACGCGGTCACCTTGTTCTTGGCGATATCCAGCGTGATGTTTTTCAGCGCATGGAATTTGCCGTAGTAAAAGTTCAGATCGCGTACCTGAATTTTGCTGCTGGAAGTGGAGTCAACCATACTCATCAAGACTTCTCTCTTTTCACGGTGTCGCCTGAGCGGCACCTAAATTTTTATGAATGCTTTTTCTTGGCGAAAATCACACGCGCCAGGATATTCAGTAACAGTACGCACAGAGTGATCAACAGCACCCCGGCCCAGGCCAGCTGCTGCCATTCGGCAAACGGGCTCATGGCAAACTTGAAAATGGTGACCGGCAGGTTGGCGATCGGCTGCATCAGGTCGGTGCTCCAGAACTGATTCGACAGCGAGGTAAACAGCAACGGGGCGGTTTCCCCGGCGATACGCGCAATCGCCAGCAGTACGCCGGTGATGATGCCGGAGACCGACGCCTTCAGCGTAATGGCGGAAATCATGCGCCATTTCGGTGTCCCCAGCGCATAGGCCGCTTCACGCAGCGTGTCCGGTACCAGCTTGAGCATGTTCTCGGTGGTGCGGATCACGATCGGGATCTGCAACAGAGCCAGCGCAATAATCCCGGCCCAACCGGAGAAGTGTTCCATTTTCGCTACCACCACGGTGTAAACGAACAGGCCCACCACTATCGACGGTGCAGATAACAGAATATCGTTGATAAAGCGGATCACTTCCGCCAACCAGGATTTACGGCCGTATTCCGCCAGATAGATCCCCGCCATGATGCCCAACGGAGTACCGAAGATGGTCGCCCACAGGATCAACAAGCCGCTACCGGCGATGGCGTTAGCCAGACCACCGCCCGCGGTATTCGGCGGTGGCGTCATTTCGGTAAACAACGCCAGCGACATGCCGTCGATGCCCTTGGTGACGGTCGAGAACAGGATCCACACCAGCCAGAACAAGCCAAAGGCCATAGTCGCCATCGACAGGAACAGCGCCAGACGGTTTTTCTGCCGACGCCAGGCCTGCATTTTACGGCGGCTTTCCGCCAGTGCTACCGGGTTTTGCATATCCATCGTTGCCATGTTAGCGACCCTCACGCTTGGCCAGGCGCATCACCATCAACTTCGATAACGCCAGGACGATAAAGGTGATCACAAACAGGATCAGCCCAAGCTGCATCAATGCAGAGGTGTGTAGCCCGGATTCCGCTTCGGCGAATTCGTTGGCCAACGCCGAGGTGATGCTGTTGCCCGGCATATACAGCGAGAAACTGTCGAGCTGGTAGGTGTTACCGATGATAAAGGTCACCGCCATGGTTTCCCCCAGGGCGCGCCCCAGGCCAAGCATCACGCCGCCAATCACGCCGTTTTTGGTGAACGGCAGCACAATGCGCCAGATCACTTCCCAGGTGGTGCAGCCGATGCCATAGGCCGACTCTTTCATCATCACCGGGGTCTGTTCGAACACATCGCGCATCACCGCCGCAATGTAAGGAATAATCATAATGGCCAGGATCACCCCGGCAGCCAGAATACCGATACCAAATGCCGGGCCGGAGAACAGCTCGCCTACGATCGGGATACCGGACAACACTTCCCCCACCGGGGTCTGGAAATATTTGGCGAACAGCGGGGCAAACACGAACAGGCCCCACATGCCGTAAACGATGCTTGGGATCGCCGCTAACAGTTCTATCGCAATCCCCAATGGGCGCTTGAGCCAGTTAGGGGCCAACTCGGTCAGGAACAGGGCAATACCAAAACTGACCGGCACAGCGATAATCAGCGCAATCACCGAGGTGACGACCGTGCCGTAGATCGGCACCAGCGCACCAAACTGCTCGGCTGGCGCATCCCACTCTTTGGTCCACAGGAAGGCAAAACCGAACTTCTGCATGCTTGGCCAGGAGGCGATAATCAGCGAAACGATAATGCCGCCCAGCAACAATAAGGTAATCAGCGCCGCCAGTCTGACCAGCGCGCTGAAGATGATGTCACCGTTTTTACCCGGTGCTTTAATGGTCGGCTTGTACTCAGCCATAGATTACTCTTCTGTTTAAAGCTTGGAGGGCCCGGCACGCCAGGCCCCGACAGTCAGGTTGAGGCACGGTCTTCCGCACCCCCTGCGTTGTTAGAACAAGGCCTTACCGGAGCTGTCTTTGATGTTGGTTTTCCAGGCAGCACGGATTTGCTCAACCACTTCGGCAGGCAAGGCGGCGTAATCCAGTTCGCTAGCCTGTTTGGCACCGGTCTTGTAAGCCCAGTCAAAGAACTTCAGCACTTCTGCGCCCTGCTCAGGCTTCTTCTGCTCTTTGTGCACCAGGATGAAGGTGGTGGAGGTGATAGGCCAGACGTTGTCGCCTTTCTGGTTGGTCAGGTCCTGCGCGAAGGTTTTGCTCCAATCCACGCCTTTGGCTGCAGCGCTGAAGCTCTCTTCGGTTGGGCTAACAGCTTTGCCATCGGCAGACACTAATTTAGTGTAGGCCAGGTTGTTCTGCTTGGCGTAAGCATATTCAACATAGCCGATAGAGCCGGGCAGACGCTGAACGAACGCGGCGATGCCGTCATTGCCCTTGCCACCCAGGCCGGTTGGCCAGTTAACGGTTGAGCCTGCACCAATTTTCTCTTTCCACTGCGCGTTAGCCTTGGCCAGATAGCTGGTGAAGACGAAAGAAGTCCCGGAACCATCAGCACGACGCACCACGGCGATAGCCTGATCCGGCAGCTTGACGCCCGGGTTCAGTTTAACGATCGCCGGGTCATTCCATTTTTTGATGTTGCCCAGGTAGATATCACCCAGGGTTTGACCATCCAGAGTCAGCTCACCGGATTTGATGCCCGGAATATTCACCGCCAGTACCACGCCACCGATCACGGTAGGGAACTGGAACAGGCCGTCCGCAGCCAGTTTTTCATCGGACAGCGGGGCATCAGAAGCGCCAAAGTCAACGGTGTTGGCGATGATTTGCTTCACACCACCAGAGGAACCAATCCCCTGATAGTTAACCTTGTTGCCGGTTTCTTTCTGATAAGAATCTGCCCACTTGGCATACACCGGAGCGGGGAATGTCGCACCTGCACCGGTCAGGCTAGCAGCAGCGAAGGCGGACACAGAGGCCAAAGAGAAAGTCGCTGCCACAATACTGGCGACGGTGGTACGCATCAGTTTCATAATCCCTCCTAATGGGATATTTCAAAAATCGACTGTGAGTCGTTTTCATCAGAGTAAGTATTGCTGCAGGAGGGAAAATAGGACAGTTTGGTGACAGTAAAATGTACGAAATATGACAGTTATATTACAGCGGAGAGTAATTGATATTAATTTGATTAAAATCAGTGAGATGATGTCATTTTCAGACATAAAACAATCTGCAAAAATCTGCCTGTTGCTGCACTATCTCTCTGAATATGAGCGGTTTTCGCTCTTTTTTACACGTTTGTCATATTGCCAATCGCTGGCGCACTATCCCCAAGTTGCAGGGCGATATCTGAGTAATATTCATAACTGATAGCGTTTCAATAACGGCTGATAGACCTTGCGGGAAAGCCAGGAAATCACCGCCCAGACGCTACGCTGATAAACGTTCAGGTGCCGGACATAAACCATGCTGTATTCAATCACCGGTTGGCAACCACGAACCCGCTTAAAATCCGGCGCACCGGAACTCAAATTGAGAAACAGCTTGTGCTCCATGGCGTAGCGTAACGCAAAGGCGATCAGACGACGATATAGCGCCAATGACGCGGGTAATTCTGTCCGATAGCCGACGATCGGCACCGTTACCGTCTGTTCCAGCTGAACCATTCCCAACACCCCCACCATTTGCTGCTGGTGGAACAAGCCGTACAGTTGCAACACACCTAGCAGCGAGGCCTGAGATAAATAACCGGCGGTGAACTGCACATTCTGGCGGCTGTATTTTTCCAGGTAGAGCTGGTTATAGAGGCGTTCGGCACACTGCATTTGTTCGGGATCATCAGCAGACAGCCGTTTGAACTCCCATCCTATCTGATGCAGCAGTTTGTCATCCCGGCGCGCGTTGATTTTTCCCCACCAGCGTAAAGGATCGTCCAGGCAATAAACCTGACGGCTGACGATAGGCAGCCAACCTTGCTGGGAGAGCCGAGCCAGCAGCTCAGGAGTCTGCTGCCCATTAAGTGAACGGATCATCAACGTATGCTGGGGATAGCGCTGCAATGCCTGTTGCCGCAACGCGTCGGTATCCAGGGATTGCCAGTGGCTGCTGGTCAAATTGGTGGAAAAGCACTGATTATTCAGCACCTGGAGCCGATCGACGTGTGCCAGCAATAAGGGCCATTTCAGCAACAGCGTCAACCCGTTACACAGCGCCCGCAACGCGCCGTTATCGATTTTGATAATTTCATCCCGCGCGTAATCGACGATCAGCGCCAGCGGGGAAACCACATAGCAATTACCGGGTACGTAATCATTGACCGTCGCCGGTATCCAGAAGCCATCCTGTTGATACTCGGTCATCGACGTCTGGAGATTGGCAATCATGCCTGGCTGTTGTAGCAGGGTCACTTGCAGGCGCTGCCAATGATTAACCTGCTCCATGCTAACCGTCCCACTCAATATCAAAGGTGCTGGCATCGGTGAGGGACCGCCGATAGCGCAAGCTGCGGTATCCCATTTCCAACAATGCACACCACTGCGCTCCGGCACTTATCGGCCAACGGTGATCGTTGAGCAGATTAGGCGCTTGGCGAAAGTCCCGCCATAGCGTCGCCAACTGCTTATCGCGCCAAGCCTGCCAGGCAAAGAATAACAGTATGATCACGCCCACATGTCCCGCCTTGGGCGGCGCTGGCTGGTATTGCAATTGCCCATCGGCAGCGATAGACATCTGAGCCCCCAGCAAATGCAGGCCGCTGGTGGCCCTGGGATTACACTCAATAACAAAAATCACCCCGTCCTGTTCGATAAAATCGAACGCCACCTGGCCATGAAAGCCGGTTTTTTCCCCAAACTGGTGCACAAAGTCGTCCAGCCGCCGATCCTGATGGGGAACAAAGTAGCTGCCTGCAGCCTGATTGAAGCAGTATTTGGGTTGATAAGCCTGATGCGCGATCAGCCTGCCGTGTTCGAACACGGCATAGTTGCACAAAGCCACACCCTCTAATTTCTGCTGCTGCACCCATGGGATATGCTCGTTGAGCTGCCGATCGTTCAACACACCCGGGTTTGGGGTACGGATCACTCGGCGACCAAAGCGTGAATAAACCGGTTTCAAAATGGTCTGAGGATCGTCGGTAATTTGCGAGCAAGAGGTCAGCATTCGGGTTGCGGGAGTCCGCACCTCACCCAATCCCGTTAACAGGCTCAGGCTTTGGTACTTATGATGCAGTTCAAATAGCAACCGCCGTTCAGGTATCAGCCACTCGGTAGGCCCGATATACGTAGCAAACGCCTGGGAGAGGTAGAAGATCTCTTCGCAGGTGGGGATCAGCAGCCCAATAGCATGTTGGTCGAGATAGCCTTGCAGTTGCTGTTGATAACCGGCAAGGTCCTGGCGCGGGGAGGGAAGCCGTAGATAACCTTCAATCCCTTGTAAAAAGCGGCCCAGCGGCCACCTCAGGCTATCCGCTAACCAGACGCGGTGCCCGCTACGCAACGCAATACGCGCCCACTCAATCGCGACAGGTGCGCGTGCTCCTGTAATCAAAATATTCATTATCTACGTATTCCCTTCCCTGTAGCATCCCCCGCCAATCATAGCGTTAATGGTAAAACTGGGGCTAAAAAAATACCGTGTTGAGTAACCCAACACGGTATTCATAGCAGGAGGGTTAGCGATTATTCCACAGTAACGGATTTCGCCAGGTTACGTGGCTGATCCACATCGGTGCCTTTGATCAGAGCGACGTAGTAAGACAGCAACTGTAACGGCACGGTGTAGAAGATCGGTGCAACTATTTCTTCAACATGCGGCAGTGGGATGATGGTCATCCCTTCGCTGCTGACGAAACCGGCATCCTGATCGGCGAACACATACAGCTGGCCACCACGAGCACGCACCTCTTCGATATTGGATTTAAGCTTCTCCAACAGCTCGTTGTTAGGTGCAACCACGATCACCGGCATGTCGGCATCGATCAACGCCAGCGGGCCGTGCTTAAGCTCACCGGCTGCGTACGCCTCTGCGTGGATATAGGAGATCTCTTTGAGCTTCAGCGCTCCTTCCATAGCGATCGGGTATTGATCGCCACGGCCAAGGAACAGTGCGTGATGCTTGTCAGAGAAACCTTCCGCCAACGCTTCGATGCTCTTATCCAGTGACAGCATCTGCTCAATACGCGCAGGCAACGCTTGCAGACCGTGCACAATGTCATGCTCTACGCTTTCCGCCATCCCTTTCAGACGGCCCAGACGCGCCACCAGCATCAACAACACAGCAAGCTGGGTGGTAAAGGCTTTGGTCGAGGCAACGCCGATTTCGGTACCGGCCTTGGTCATCAGCGCCAGGTCAGACTCACGCACCAGGGAAGAACCTGCCACGTTGCACACGGCCAGGGAACCCAAATAGCCCAGCTCTTTGGACAAGCGCAGCGCTGCCAACGTATCGGCGGTCTCACCGGATTGAGACAGGGTGATGATCAGGCTGCCTGGGCGCACCGCTGACTTGCGATAACGGAATTCAGAGGCGATCTCGACGTCACAAGGCACACCGGCCAGCGACTCGAACCAGTAACGTGCCACCATCCCGGAGTGGTAAGAAGTCCCACAGGCGATGATCTGCACGTGCTGCACTTTTGACAGCAGTTCGTCGGCGTGCGGACCAAGCTCACTCAGGTCGATCTTGCCATGGCTGAAACGCCCCTCAAGGGTGTTTTTCAGCGCCATTGGCTGCTCAAAAATCTCTTTTTGCATGTAATGACGGTACGCACCTTTATCACCGGCGTCGTATTGCACCTGAGATTCGATCTCTGGGCGCTCAATCGCATTACCTTGCTTGTCAAAAATGCTGACGGTGCGGCGGGTCACTTCTACTACGTCACCTTCTTCCAGGAAGATAAAGCGACGGGTTACCGGCAGCAGGGCCAGTTGGTCAGAGGCAATGAAGTTTTCGCCCACGCCACGGCCAATCACCAGCGGGCTACCTGAACGGGCAGCTACCAATACGCTAGGATCGCGGCTATCCATCACCACAGTGCCATAAGCGCCACGCAGCTGTGGGATCACACGCTGTACCACTTCCAGCAGTGTACCACCCTGCTTCTGTTCCCAATGCACCAGGTGAGCAATCACCTCGGTATCGGTTTCAGAACTGAAGTGATAACCACGCTCAATCAGCTGTTCGCGCAGCGGTTCGTAGTTTTCGATAATGCCGTTATGCACCACCGCGATGTAATCTGAAACATGAGGATGCGCGTTCGCCTCCGAAGGCTCACCGTGCGTCGCCCAGCGGGTATGGGCAATCCCGGTACCGCCGTGCAAATCCTGTTGCTCTGCCGCTTCAGCCAGTTTTTGTACCTTGCCGACACGACGCAAACGGCTGACGTTACCCTCGCTATCCACCACGGCCAGACCCGCTGAGTCATAGCCCCGGTATTCCAGGCGGCGTAAACCTTCCAGCAGGATCTCGGCGATATCACGTTGCGCTACTGCACCTACAATTCCACACATTAGTCGTATTCCTAATTAAGTGCCTTTCAGGGCACTTGCGATGCCTTGACCTGATTTTTGCCGGTTTTACCGTGCTTCCCCGAGCCTGTAGAGAATGGGGATTATTATGTTTTGCTCTGTGCTCTTTAGCGAAAGTACAGAGCAAAACAGTGATGCCCTCACCCTAACCCTCTCCCACAGGGAGAGGGGACCGATCGAGAGTGTCTGAAATTACGTCTTCTACATTAGCACCGGCTGATTCACCTTGATTGAAGGGGCGATCGCGGTTGCTATGATTACCCCTGCTATCCCAACAGAGCAGGGGCTAACAGCTCCCTCTCCCTGTGGGAGAGGGTTGGGGTGAGAGGGCCTACTTCTTCTTGGTTGGACGCTGCCAGCCTTGAATGTGCACCTGCTTGACCCGGCTCAACACCAGCTCATTATCCGCAATATCACGGGTCACCGTGGTACCGGCAGCGATCGTCACCCCTTTGCCTACGGTGACCGGAGCCACCAGCTGAGTGTCCGAGCCGACAAACACGCCGTCGCCGATAATGGTTTTATGCTTGTTGGCACCGTCGTAGTTGCAGGTGATAGTACCGGCACCGATATTCACATCATCGCCAATTTCGGCGTCGCCCAGATAGCTCAGGTGACCAGCTTTGGAACCTTTGCCCAGGCGGGCCTTTTTGATTTCCACGAAGTTGCCGACGTGGGCACCTTCTGCCAGTTCGGCACCAGGGCGCAGACGGGCAAATGGGCCAACAGTACAGGCAGCTTCCAGCTGCGCATCTTCCAGCACGCTGTAAGGGCTGATCTCGCAGTCGTCGCCAATCACGCAGTTTTTCAGCACGCAGCCGGCACCGATCTTCACGCGGTTACCCAGCTTGACCTTGCCTTCGATAATCACGTTGGCATCGATGGATATGTCGCGGCCATGTTCCAGCTCGCCACGCAGATCGAAGCGCGCCGGATCCAGCAGCATCACGCCAGCCAGCAATAGCTTCTCTGCCTGCTCGGCCTGATACACGCGTTCAAGCTGCGACAGTTGCAGGCGGTTATTCACGCCTTCAACTTCGCTCAGGCGCGCCGGGTGTACCGCCTCAATCTTGTTACCCTCGGCATGTGCCAGGGCAATGATGTCGGTGATATAGAATTCACCCTGGGCATTATTATTGTTCAGCTTGCCCAGCCAGCGCTTCAGATCGCGGCCGTTGGCCACCAGAATGCCGGTGTTGATCTCATTAATCTGGCGCTGCTCATCGTTGGCATCTTTATGTTCGACAATGCCCACCACGGTGCCGTTTTCACGTACGATGCGGCCATAACCGCTCGGGTCTTGCAGCTTCACCGTCAGCAGGCCAATGCCACCCTGAGGTTTGGCTGCCAGCAGGCGCGTCAGCGTATCGACGGCGATCAGTGGCACATCGCCATACAGCATCAGCACGTCTTCATCATCGGCAAAATGCGGTGCCGCCTGCTGCATCGCATGGCCGGTTCCCAACTGCTCGGCCTGCAACACCCAGTTTAGTGCATCATTGCGCAGGGTGCTTTTCAGCAGCTCGCCGCCGTGGCCGTAAACCAGATGGACGTTTTTAGCACCCAGCTTCATGGCAGCATCAATGACGTGCTGCACCATTGGCTTACCCGCCAGCGGATGTAACACCTTGGGAAGGTCGGAATACATGCGTGTTCCCTTGCCCGCGGCGAGGATAACCACGCTCATTGCGCTGTTAGACATAAGCAACCTGATAACTCCATTTTGATGGACGAAAGTAAAACCGTTTGATGACGGAATTACTACATATTTCTCTACACGAATCCGGCGCAGGCCGCATGGCTCCTAGCCTGCCGCCAATGGCTGCAATCCAACCGTACAGCGAAAAAACTGTCGGTGATCGGCGACGCTTAATTCCACTGGCAGCGCTAATACAGCACAATGCCTGGCCGGTTGAAACGCTTATTTTAAAACAAAAAAAAAGCGACCCACAGGGGCCGCTTTCTTATTTCCACACGCTGCAGGCAACGTGGGAGTTTACATCGCTTTTCTGGTGAGCTCGATAACGCGCAGTTTCGCGATCGCTTTCGCCAGTTCAGCAGATGCCTGAGCATAGTCGACATCGCCATGAGAGCTACGGATGTGCTCTTCAGCTTTACGCTTAGCTTCCAGCGCTCTCGCTTCGTCGAGGTCCGTTCCACGGATGGCAGTGTCCGCCAGCACGGTTACCACGCTCGGCTGTACCTCAAGGATACCGCCGGACAGGTAGATGAACTCTTCTTCACCGTGCTGTTTAACAATACGCACCATGCCAGGCTTGATGGCAGTCAGCAGCGGCGCATGGCCAGGGAAGATCCCCAGTTCGCCTTCGCTGCCTGTCACCTGGATCTTCTGCACCAGGCCGGAAAACATCTGTTTTTCCGCGCTGACGACATCCAGATGGTAAGTCATAGCCATATCACCCTCCTCTCAAGGCGTTACAGTTTCTTGGCTTTTTCCACTGCTTCTTCAATGGTGCCAACCATGTAGAACGCCTGCTCCGGCAGGTGGTCATAGTCGCCGTCCATAATGCCTTTGAAACCACGGATGGTGTCTTTCAGCGATACGAACTTGCCCGGAGAACCGGTAAAGACTTCTGCCACGAAGAACGGCTGAGACAGGAAACGTTGGATTTTACGCGCACGGGATACAACCAGCTTGTCGTCTTCTGACAGCTCGTCCATACCCAGGATGGCGATGATATCTTTCAGTTCCTGGTAACGTTGCAGAATAGACTGCACGCCACGCGCTACGTCGTAGTGCTCCTGGCCAACTACCAGCGGATCCAACTGACGGCTGGTGGAATCCAGCGGGTCAACGGCCGGGTAGATACCCAGAGAAGCGATGTTACGGCTCAGTACCACGGTTGCATCCAAGTGAGCAAAGGTGGTGGCTGGTGATGGGTCAGTCAAGTCATCCGCAGGAACGTAAACGGCCTGCACAGAGGTGATTGAACCGGTCTTGGTAGAGGTGATACGTTCTTGCAGAACACCCATCTCTTCCGCCAGCGTTGGCTGATAACCTACTGCCGATGGCATACGGCCCAGAAGTGCGGACACTTCGGTACCGGCCAGGGTATAACGGTAGATGTTATCGACGAACAGCAGTACGTCACGACCTTCGTCACGGAACTTCTCAGCCATGGTCAGGCCGGTCAGCGCAACGCGCAGACGGTTACCTGGTGGCTCGTTCATCTGGCCGTAAACCAGGGAAACTTTGTCCAGTACGTTGGAGTCGGTCATTTCGTGGTAGAAGTCGTTACCCTCACGAGTACGTTCACCCACGCCCGCAAACACAGAATAACCGGAGTGCTCGATCGCGATGTTACGGATCAGCTCCATCATGTTTACGGTTTTACCTACACCAGCACCACCGAACAGACCGACTTTACCCCCCTTGGCGAACGGGCAGATCAGGTCCATTACCTTGATACCGGTTTCCAGCAGATCCTGGGAGCTGGACAACTCTTCGTAGCTTGGCGCCGGGCGGTGAATAGCCCAACGTTCTTCTTCGCCGATGTCGCCCTTCATGTCGATTGGTTCACCCAATACGTTCATGATACGGCCCAGGGTAGCTTTACCTACCGGTACTTCAATCGGGTGCTGCAGGTCGGTTACGGCCAGACCACGACGCAGACCGTCTGAGGTCCCCATTGCGATACAGCGAACCACGCCGCCACCCAGCTGTTGCTGAACTTCCAGCACCAATTTCTCGGTGCCGTTTGCAACCTCAAGAGCGTTGTACACTTTCGGTACGGCATCCTGAGGGAACTCGACGTCCACCACGGCGCCGATTACCTGGATAATCTTTCCAGTAGCCATCTTGAATCCTCTACGTAATTCGTAAACCTAGCTTAAACCGCGGAGGCTCCCGAAACGATCTCGGTGAGTTCCTGAGTGATGCTGGCCTGACGCGCCTTGTTGTATACCAACTGCAGCTCTTTGATCAGGCTACCGCCGTTATCGGTTGCGGCTTTCATCGCTACCATTCGTGCGGCCTGCTCGCTGGCCAGGTTTTCCACGACGCCCTGATAAACTTGCGATTCCACATAACGGCGCAGCAAGGTATCAAGCAGCACTTTTGGATCGGGTTCATACAGGTAATCCCAGGATTTTTTCTTCAGTTCACTGTCATCAGAAGGTGGCAATGGCAGAAGTTGCAGTAACTGCGGTTCCTGGGACATCGTATTAACAAATTTGTTGCTGACAACGTACAGCTTGTCTAAACGACCTTCGTCGTAGGCTTGCAGCATCACTTTCACTGGACCGATCAGATCCGACAGGGAAGGGTTATCCCCCATGCCGGTCACCTGGGCAACCACGTTGCCGCCCACGGAACCAAAGAAAGAGGCTGCTTTTGAGCCAATCAGCGCTAAATCAGCTTCAACGCCTTTTTCAGACCAGCCTTTCATCTCTGCCAACAGCTTCTTGAACAGGTTGATGTTCAAGCCGCCGCAGAGACCACGGTCAGTAGACACCACCAGATACCCGACGCGCTTAACGTCACGCTCATCCAGGTACGGGTGCTTATATTCCAGATTCCCTAAAGCCAGGTGACCAATCACCTCGCGCATGGTCTCTGCATAAGGACGGCTGGCCGCCATGCGTTCCTGCGATTTACGCATTTTGGAGGCGGCGACCATTTCCATCGCTTTAGTGATCTTCTGCGTGTTTTGCACGCTGGCGATCTTACTACGTATCTCTTTTGCGCCGGCCATCTCTGCTTCTCCTCATTGCCAGCGGCCTGCCGTCTTGCAACGGCAGGCCGCTATGCGTTACCAGGACTGGGTTGCCTTGAAGGTATCGAGGATGCCTTTCAGCTTGCCTTCGATCTCATCGTTATAAGCACCAGTTTGGTTGATGTGGTTCAGCAGTTCGGCATGCTCGCGATCCGCAAAAGCAACCAGAGCGGCTTCGAAGCTGACGACTTTCGCCACTTCTACGTCGTTCAGGTAGCCACGCTCGGCGGCAAACAGCACCAGAGACTGTTGTGCGACGGACATCGGCGCATACTGTTTCTGTTTCAGCAGCTCGGTCACTTTCTGACCGTGGCTCAGCTGTTTACGCGTTGCATCGTCCAGATCGGAAGCGAACTGAGAGAACGCAGCCAGTTCACGATACTGCGCCAGAGCGGTACGAATACCACCGGACAGTTTTTTCATGATCTTGGTCTGTGCTGCACCACCCACACGGGATACGGAAATACCCGGGTTAACCGCCGGACGAATACCGGAGTTAAACAGGTTGGATTCCAGGAAGATCTGACCATCGGTAATCGAGATTACGTTGGTCGGAACGAACGCGGAAACGTCACCCGCCTGGGTTTCAATGATCGGCAGAGCGGTCAGTGAACCGGTTTTGCCTTTGACTTCACCTTTGGTGAAGGCTTCAACGTAGTCGGCGTTAACACGCGCAGCACGCTCCAGCAAACGGGAGTGGAGGTAGAATACGTCGCCTGGGTAAGCTTCACGACCTGGTGGACGGCGAAGCAGCAGGGAGATCTGACGGTAAGCAACAGCCTGTTTGGACAGGTCATCGTATACGATCAGCGCATCTTCACCGCGGTCACGGAAGTATTCGCCCATTGCGCAACCGGCATATGGCGCCAGGTATTGCAGTGCAGCGGATTCTGACGCGGTAGCCACAACCACGATGGTGTTGGCCAGTGCGCCGTGCTCTTCCAGCTTGCGTACCACGTTAGCGATGGTAGACGCTTTCTGGCCGATAGCTACGTAAACGCATTTGATGCCGGAATCGCGCTGGTTGATGATCGCATCGATCGCCAGGGCAGTTTTACCGGTTTGACGGTCGCCGATCACCAGCTCACGCTGGCCACGACCGATTGGGATCATGGCGTCGACCGATTTGTAGCCGGTCTGTACAGGTTGATCAACAGACTGACGCTCGATAACGCCAGGTGCGATAGTTTCAACCGGGGAGAAACCGTCATGTTCAACCGGGCCTTTACCGTCGATAGGTGCACCCAGGGTGTTGACCACACGGCCCAGCAGACCACGGCCAACTGGAACTTCCAGAATACGGCCGGTACATTTTACCTTCATGCCTTCGGCCAGATCCGAATACGGACCCATTACCACGGCACCTACAGAGTCACGCTCCAGGTTCAATGCAATTGCGTAACGGTTGCCCGGCAGTGCGATCATTTCGCCCTGCATAACCTCGGCCAAACCGTGTACGCGGATGATCCCGTCGCTGACGGAAACGATGGTACCTTCATTGTGAGCTTCGCTCACTACATTGAACTGAGCAATGCGCTGCTTGATCAGTTCGCTGATTTCGGTGGAATTCAGTTGCATGCTCCAGTCCCCTTAAGACTGCAAGACGTCTGCCAGGCGCTCGAGACGGCCACGTACGCTGCCATCGATCACCAGATCACCGGCACGGATAATGACACCGGCCAGTACAGACTTGTCAATTTTGCAATTCAGCTTAACTTTGCGTGACAGACGTTTTTCCATCGCAGCGATAATCTTGGCTTGCTGTGTGTCGTTCAGTGCGCTCGATGAGAGCACCTCGACTTCGACGGTGGATTCCAGCGCGGCGCGCAGTTCGATGAACTGTTGCAGCACCGCAGGAAGGACCAGTAAACGCCCATTTTCGGCCATTACACGGATAAAGTTCTGGCCATGTTCGTCGAGCTCATCGCCACAAACCGCAATAAACGTGTTGGACAAGGTTTCAGGTGCAACAGCACCGGAAAGCAGTTCCGCCATCTGTTCATTACGCGTGACAACAGCAGTAAACGCCAGCATTTGCTGCCAGCGTTCTACGCTTTGGTTCTCAACGGCAAAGTCAAAAGCTGCTTTGGCGTAGGGGCGAGCTACGGTGATAAATTCAGACATCAGCCCCTCCCTCCTTACAGTTCAGCGACCAGTTTATCAACGATGTCGCTGTTAGCAGCTTCATCCACGGAACGTTCGATGATCTTCTCGGCACCGGCAATTGCCAGCATCGCGACTTGCTTACGCAACTCTTCACGAGCGCGCTTACGTTCGGCTTCGATCTCAGCCTGAGCCTGCGCCACGATTTTGTTACGTTCCTGCTCGGCTTCTGCTTTCGCTTCGTCCACGATCTGAGCTTTGCGTTTGTTTGCTTGCTCAATAATCGCCTGGGCTTCCGCTTTGGCAGTTTTCAGCTGGTCGGTCGCATGGGCTTGCGCTAAGTCCAAATCTTTTTTGCCACGTTCTGCGGAAGCGAGGCCATCAGCAATTTCTTTCTGACGCTTCTCGATGGCAGCCATAATTGGCGGCCATACATACTTCATGCAGAACCAGACAAACAGGATGAACGCGATAGCCTGGCCGAGGATTGTTGCGTTAAGATTCACAGCACAATGCCTCTTTAAAAGTTAATAATGTGGTTTCTTTGTAGAGTGTGAACCCTACTTACGCGACAGCAAACATCACGTACAAACCCAGACCAACAGCGATCATCGGGATGGCGTCAACCAGGCCCATAACGATAAAGAACTGTGTACGCAACAGAGGGATCAGATCAGGTTGACGTGCAGCGCCTTCCAAGAATTTACCACCCAGGATGCCGATACCGATCGCAGCACCGATTGCCGCTAACCCCATCATAATAGCGGCAGCCATGTACAGCAGATCCATATTCAGGTTTTCCATGACAGTCTCCAGTTTGTTTCAGTTTAATAGTGCAAGTGTTTTAAGAAAATCAGTGCTCTTCAGATGCCATCGACAGATAGACAATCGTCAGAACCATGAAAATAAAGGCTTGAAGCGTAATGATCAGGATGTGGAAGATTGCCCAAGGCAAACTCAGCATCCACTGTGACCACCACGGCAACAGACCAGCAATCAGGATGAAGATCAACTCACCCGCATACATGTTGCCGAACAGTCGCAGACCCAGTGAAACAGGTTTGGACAGCAGGCTGACACCTTCAAGGATCAGGTTAATGGGAATAAATACCGGGTGGTTGAACGGCTGCATGGTTAACTCTTTGACGAACCCACCAATGCCTTTCATTTTAATGCTATAGAACAGGATCAGGACAAATACGGCCAACGCCATCGACAACGTGATGTTCACGTCGGCGGTAGGCACCACACGCAGTGCTGGCAGGCCAAGGTAATGCTCACCGATGAACGGCAGAAGGTCGACCGGGATCAGGTCCATCAGGTTCATCAGGAATACCCAGACGAACACCGTCAGTGCCAGCGGAGCAATGACCTTGCTCTTGCCGTGGTACATATCTTTTACGCTGTTGTCGACAAAGCCAACGATCAGCTCAACGGCGGTTTGCAACTTTCCGGGCACGCCGCTGGTGGCGTTTTTGGCTACCTTGCGGAATACCGCCAGAAAGACCACCCCGAGGACAATGGAGAAAAACATCGAGTCGACGTTAATCGACCAGAACCCCGTCCCGACCTGAAGCTGCGTCAGGTGGTGACCGATATACTCCTGTGGAGTCAAGACTTCTCCTGCAGACATGATGCCTCTTACCCTTATTTAGTTAAGTTCGGTAACTGTTAATCACGGCTGGTGCCACTATCTGCACAATCAACACCGCTAAATAGGTCAGGCCAAGCGGTACAAAAGCCGCTTTGAACACCCCAAGCGCCACGATCAGCAAAACGATGGTGATCACGACCTTTAGCCCTTCACCAATGGCGAACGACCAGGCAACCCGTCCGGGTGCCGGCGTCTGTGCCTGATGACGCAAGGCAAACAGCATAAACATGGCATTGGGTAACCAGGCAGCCAGGCCACCTGCCAGTGCCGAACCGCTCCACTCCAGACTTTTCAGGCCGAAAGCAGCGCTGATCAAAACAAAAGTCATTAACTGCAGCAACAGCAACTTGCGTGCAACTTTTCCGCTGTACAGGGACACAGACATGACGTTTGTTCTCTCCGTACCCCTGAGGGGGTATGCCGACGTATAAAACTGCCTTTGCGGTTCTGAGTCAAGCAGCAAAAAACGTGCAAATTATACGGGCCACTCCAACGAATTCAATCGATAAGTAGCGAAAAGGTGAACAATTATTTAAATTTCCCCTTTTAGGGCTATTTTCACAAGAAAATGGCCGGAATAATCGCTCGCATTTATTTGTCTGACTATTCCACGGTTGCGGTAAGAAACGTGCAACCGATCACAATACTGACTATTAATGAGTTATAGCCCAGGTTCACGACCTAGGTCTTTAGCTTTTTGGGCGATCAAAAAATATTATAAATCAAATCATTACAACGTAACCGTTCAAAAACAATCCTTATACCCCGTAAAAACCTTTTATTGACATTCACAGGAATAATAAAGCAACACTCAATTAACACTGACAGCAAATCGGAATCTTTCACACATTGTTGCTAACGTGACTATCACCTACTGAAATGATGCATTTTTGACATAACAATGTTAATTAAAAGTAAATAAACGAAAGAAAGGGCCTGTCTGATTAGACTGCTTGCTATTTACCTTCTGTACCCTACACCAATCACTGATTATTTGATGCTAAGCAATTCTGATTTGGCTTTAGTGGGCTTTCAGGACGATCAAATGGCGCTCGCCATCCAGCTCCGGTACCTGCAAACGCACCACCGACTCCAGAGAAATCCCTTCTGGCAACTGGGCCAACTCGTCTTGCGGGCAAACCCCTTTCAGCGCATAAAAACGCCCCTGCCCTTTGGCTGGCAGGTGGTGACACCAAGCCAACATGTCTTGCAGTGAAGCAAAAGCCCGGCTGATCACACCGTCAAACGGCGGTTCTGCCACAAACTCTTCCACACGGCTCTGTACCGGCTCGATATTGTTCAGCCCCAACTCATGCTGCACCTGTCGCAGAAAGCGTACGCGCTTGCCCAGGCTGTCTAACAGGGTGAAATGGGCATCGGGCCGCACGATTGCCAACGGAATGCCTGGCAAACCCGGGCCGGTGCCAACGTCGATAAAGCGTGAACCTGTCAGATGGGCATTCACCACAATGCTGTCCATGATATGACGCACCAGCATTTGCTGCGGATCGCGTACAGAAGTGAGGTTGTAAGCCTTGTTCCACTTGTCGAGCATAGCGACATAGCCCAACAATTGCTGCTTTTGTTGATCGGGAAGCGAAATTCCAGCCGCTGAAAGCAACGAATCCAATTTTTTTTGCACAACAGAGTCCTCTGACAGGCGTGGAACATGCAGGCCAATCTGCAACTGCTCTCTTAGGCAGTCTATGATAATTCAGGCTTGAGATGATGTCAGCGGCCGTTTGCTCAGCAGATAGGCAAACGGCCACTCGGTGAGCGGATTTATGCGCTGCGGCGCAGTAAGCCCTGTTTTTTCAGCCAGATCAGCAAAATAGAGATCGCTGCTGGTGTGATGCCGGAAATGCGCGAAGCCTGACCGATCGAGTTAGGCTTGTGATCGTTCAGTTTGGCGATCACCTCGTTGGACAATCCGGAGACCTGGCGATAATCGAGATCCAGCGGCAGCACGGTATTCTCGTTGCGCTGTTGTTTGTCGATCTCATCTTGCTGGCGAGCGATGTAGCCTTCGTATTTCACCTGAATTTCCACTTGCTCAGCGGCTTCGGTGTCTGCCAGTGCAGGAGCAAAAGCTGCCACCGCGGTCAGTTGGCCATAATCCATTTCCGGGCGGCGCAGCAGTTCTTCGCCATTGGCTTCACGTGACAGAGGAGCTTTCAGCAGGACGTTAACCTGCTCGACGTTCTCTGAATGCGGGTGCACCCAGATATCACGCAGACGCTGACGTTCCTGTTCGATGTGCTCAAGTTTTTCGCAGTAGCGCTGCCAGCGCTCATCGTCAACCAGCCCCAGTTCACGGCCTTTTTCCGTCATGCGCAGATCGGCGTTGTCTTCACGCAGCATCAGACGGTATTCGGCACGTGAGGTAAACATGCGGTACGGCTCTTTGGTTCCCAGCGTACTGAGATCGTCCACCAGCACCCCCAGGTAAGCCTGATCGCGGCGTGGTGACCAGCCTTCGTCTTCAACGGCATAACGCCCGGCGTTCAACCCGGCCAACAAGCCCTGCGCAGCAGCTTCTTCGTAACCGGTGGTGCCGTTGATCTGGCCTGCGAAGAACAGACCTTGAATAAATTTGCTTTCCAATGTGGGCTTCAAATCGCGTGGATCGAAGAAATCGTACTCGATGGCATAGCCAGGGCGAACGATACGGGCATTTTGCATCCCTTCCATCGAACGCACGATCTGCATCTGTACGTCAAACGGCAAACTGGTGGAAATCCCGTTCGGGTAGATCTCGTTACTGGTTAACCCTTCAGGCTCCAGGAAGATCTGGTGCGCATTACGATCGGCAAAGCGCATCACTTTATCTTCGATCGACGGGCAATAGCGTGGGCCGATCCCTTCGATGATCCCGGCATACATCGGGCTACGATCGAGGTTGTTGCGGATCACGTCATGGGTTTTTTCATTGGTGTGCGTGATGTAGCACGGCACCTGTTGTGGATGCTGGCTGGCGTTGCCCAGGAAAGAAAACACTGGAATTGGCGTATCGCCATGCTGCTCAGCCAGAACGCTGAAATCTATGGTGCGTGCATCGATACGGGGAGGTGTACCCGTTTTCAGGCGATTGACACGCAGAGGCAGTTCACGCAGACGCTGTGACAAAGAGATCGACGGAGGATCCCCAGCACGGCCACCGCTGTAGTTTTCCAGGCCGATGTGGATCTTGCCATCCAGGAAGGTGCCTACGGTCAGTACTACCGCTTTGGCACGGAATTTCAGCCCCATCTGGGTCACCGCACCCACCACTCGATCGTTTTCGACGATCAGATCCTCAACCGGTTGTTGGAAGATCATCAGGTTTGGCTGGTTCTCCAATGCGGTACGAACGGCTTGGCGATACAGGACGCGATCTGCCTGAGCCCGAGTGGCTCGCACTGCCGGGCCTTTGCTGGCGTTTAGTATCCTAAACTGGATACCCGCATGGTCGATCGCCTTGGCCATCAGCCCGCCGAGTGCATCGATTTCCTTGACCAGATGCCCTTTCCCGATACCACCGATCGCCGGATTACAGGACATTTGTCCCAGCGTGTCGATATTGTGGGTCAGTAATAAAGTCTGACGTCCCATACGTGCCGCAGCCATGGCGGCTTCGGTTCCGGCATGGCCACCACCGATGATAATGACGTCAAATTGCTCTGGATAAAACATGGAACAGCACCTCGGAGTACTTGCGAACGATCGTTGTTTGCCCTGGGGGGAGGATTCTACTCAAGTTTAGTCGATCGACCAAGCGGTCAGGATCTTAGGTAATTAAAAGAAGATCTTTTTTATTTAAAGATCTCTTTATTAGATCTCTTATTAGGATCGCGATCCTCTGTGGATAAGTGATTATTCCACAGAAAGATCAGCCGATTAAGCAGGATCGTTTGCTGTGAATGATCGGTGATCCTGGCCAGTATAAGCTGGGATCTAAATGGCATGTTATCCACAGGACAGAAAGCGTACGACGGTTGTTATTGGGATAACTACCGCTTATACCCTGCTTTCGAGCCTAGTTATACACAATCGTTCGCGCGATCTTTAACCGAATTAGAGTAAAATAATCCAATTCTTCAGCCATTCTTCGGCAGGATCCTCGGGAATTTCATGTTGGGTCACGTCGATCTCGAGACGATCGCCGATCCTTTTCGCTCCACGAGCCTGGAAAAGATCGTCGATCTGTTTGATCGCACCACAGAAGGTATCGTACTCAGAACTGCCCAAACCGACGGCACCGAACTGCACCTGCGATAAATCAGGTTGCTGCTCTGCCAGTTGTTCTAACAGCGGCTGCAAGTTATCTGGTAAATCACCGGCACCGTGAGTGGAGGAAACCACCAGCCACCGGCCTGACAGCGTCAATTCATCCAATTCAGGGCCATGCAGCATTTCCGTTGAGAAACCTGCTTCTTCGAGTTTCTCGGCCAAATGTTCAGCCACGTATTCTGCGCTGCCAAGCGTACTGCCACTGATCAGAGTAATGTCTGCCATGAATGAATGATCCCAACCTTAAACTCAAGAGGCCGTATTGTACTCTGTGAATCAGCTGGGATCTACCTGTGGATAATATGGGTATAACGATCTTGTCTAGTACAGAGTCTGCGATTAAGGCGTTAATTTCTCAAAGAATAACGGCATTCTCTTTGTGTAATGTTTTGATTTGAGGTTATTTAATCGAGAAAGGGGGGCGGGGTAAGGAAGAAAGCGGCCAGCGTGCCATAAGCTCACTGACCAATAAATTTTTATTACGACACGTAATCTTCGGGTTTAATCGATGATATGAACGGCTGCTCAGGCTGTAGATGAGCAAAGCCACTGAGCATATCTTCACTCAGCTCAATACCGGGGCGTGCTGGCCAAGGTAACGATTTGATTGGCCAATGACAGTGTTGCTGATAGTCCTTGAACTGCGCTAATCGGCCCTTTACCAAGTCGAAGTCGTTACTCCAAAAGGCATGACCGAGACGGTAGTTCTTATTGAATTCGTCAAAACTGGCAAAGAGTTCATGCGCTATATCGGCTGTTTTCAATATGTTGTCCCAGGCTTCTTGTTCTGCGATCAAACCGGCACAAAAACATGAGCGGCTCAGTGTGATCACCCGCCATAGATCGAAGGCCCAAATCAGCGCTGGCGAGCGTTGCTCCGGGCTTGGGGTTATGCAGCTATGAATATAACCGACAGGCTCTTCAATCAGTGCGGCCAGATTCCTCACCCAGGTATCATCTTCTACCGAATGGCGCATGTCGAAGGCAAAATGCTGGGAGTGCATACCGGCCAAAAGTTTATTCACAGCTTCGCGATAGTGCTTGGCGTCGGCGATGTTCCAGTCATCGTACAACCCTTTAAGGTGATCTTTGGGCTGTGATGGATCCAGCAATGGAAATGTCTTAACGGGATCTTGCAGGCGTGCGGCGATCGGGTAGTGCTCAAGTGTTTCACTCCAAAAGCCATGTGAATAAGTTTGGACTATGTCCAGGCGCAATGCTTGACGCTTGTTGTCTTCTAACTGGCCTAAATTCCCCTGCTGATAGTATCGCTGTTGCTCGCGCATAGGGGTTTTGACCAACCATGAGCACCCTATGGCCACCAGCCCGATGGCTAGCGCAGTACAGCCCCAAATCCAGTAAACTAGCGGGGGTAGTGAAGTACTAATGAAGCTATCCTGATAAGCAATTACCAGTAAGAATGACAGGCCTATGCCCAAGAGAGTCGGTATAACGAGTAACACGGAAATCACAGCGGCCAACGGACTTAATACCTTTAGCATGCCCTGGTTACCCGCTTCGCGATATTTATCCCAGAAAACCTTAACGTTTTTAACCGGAAAATCCTTGAATAGCGGGTGGTTTTGCATCAGTTCCTTCATTGGATTGCATTGCTCCTTTTTTATCTATGTAGCTATCCTAACAAACACCAGCCTAAGGCGTAATGGTACGCATGATAGGATTCTGCAGCGAGATCAGCGTCTCTGTTGACTGGATCTCGTCGATAGTCTGGATCTTGTTGATCAGTACCTGTTGCAACGCATCGATCGAGCGGCACATCACCTTGATAAACACGCTGTAGTGGCCGGTGGTGTAATAGGCTTCCACCACTTCCTCCAGGCTTTCGAGCTTTTTCAGCGCCGAAGGGTAGTCCTTGGCACTCTTCAATATGATGCCGATAAAGCAGCAGACGTCGTAGCCCAGCTGTTTTGGGTTCACATCAACCCGCGTTCCGGTGATGATCCCGGCCTGCTTCATCTTCTCCACCCGCACATGAATGGTGCCGGGGCTGACGGCAAAATTCTTCGCCAGTTCAGCGTAAGGCATGCGGGCATTTTCCATTAATGCGTTGAGGATGCCGCGATCGAGATTATCGATCTGATAAATTTCTGCCATTAAATGCCCCTTTAATTGCTGATTGTTGAATTATCACCGTTTAAAAATGACCGATTAAAAGCGAAAAGGCAATATTGATTGATGGATATTGAATTTAGGTGCCATTCTGTTGCTTAATCATTGGCAACTAGACAGGTTATTCAAGAGATACGGCAATGAAAAAGCAGTTTATCCAAAAACAACAACAAATCAGCTTCGTGAAATCCTTCTTCTCTAGCCAGTTGGAACAGCAGCTTGGCCTGATTGAAGTGCAGGCTCCGATCCTCAGCCGACTGGGTGACGGTACTCAAGATAACCTTTCTGGCAGCGAAAAAGCCGTTCAGGTGAAAGTCAAAAGCCTGCCGGACTCGACGTTTGAAGTAGTGCACTCGCTGGCTAAATGGAAGCGTAAAACCCTGGGCGAGCACGATTTCAGCGCGGGTGAAGGTGTGTATACCCATATGAAAGCGCTGCGCCCGGATGAAGATCGCCTGACGCCGATCCACTCGGTGTATGTCGATCAGTGGGATTGGGAACGTGTTATGGGAGATGGCGAACGTAGCCCGGCTTACCTGCAAGATACCGTCAAGCGGATCTATGCCTCTATAAAAGAAACGGAAGCCGCGGTGAGCCGTGAATTTGGTCTGGCACCGTTCCTGCCAGAACAGATCCACTTTGTTCACAGCGAAACGCTGCTGCAACGTTACCCTGAGCTGGATGCCAAAGGCCGTGAACGTGCGATCGCCAAAGAATTGGGAGCGGTATTCCTGATTGGTATTGGTGGCAAACTCTCACATGGCAAATCCCATGACGTGCGTGCACCGGATTATGATGACTGGACCACGCCAGGTATTGAAGGGCTGAAAGGGTTGAACGGTGACATCGTGGTGTGGAACCCGGTATTGCAGGATGCGTTTGAACTCTCCTCGATGGGCATCCGTGTCGATGCGGCGGCGCTGCAACATCAGTTGGCGTTAACCGACGATCTGGATCGCCTGAAGCTGGAATGGCACCAGTCCCTGCTGCGTGGTGAAATGCCTCAGACGATTGGTGGCGGGATTGGTCAATCACGCCTGGTGATGCTGTTGCTGCAACTGTCGCATATTGGGCAAGTACAGTGTGGCGTGTGGGGACCAGAAGTACGCGAGAGCGTTGAAGGGCTGCTGTAACAGCTAGCGACTCCAGCGCCGTAGTAAACGGCTTTTTAACCCGGTATCAAAGCGCCAGATATGATCGAAGATGCGCATGATGCCGGGTTTGCCATAGGCTGACATGGCCACCGCATGAAAGCGTTGCTGGTGGCTTTGCTGCTGTGACTTCACTTTCTTGATCACCTCTTCCGGCAGCCGCTGGGCAATAAAATCGGAAATAATCACCGCATCGGCGTCAAACCAGTCGCTTTCCGCCATTTTGCTGACGGTGGCATTCAGGCAGGCGGCCAAATCCGTCCCGCCACGAAAATGTTGACCCAGGAACCGCACCGCCTGTTCGATACCGCTGGCGGCCGTCAGTTCATAGTGCACAATCTGGCTGGCAAACAGCATGATGTAGCAGCGGCGGTTGTCTGCCAGTGCGATGCGCAACAGTGCCAGGCAAAAGGCCTTGGCGCATTGTTCATTAAAGCCGCCCATTGAGCCGGAAGTATCTACGCAGACAATAAACGGCCCGCGTGGCTGCCGGTCCTGCTGCTGATGAGTGACCTGGCGCATCATGATCTGTTCCTGCCAGGCATCCCCTTGCAGGCGATAGGTCAGCAAGCGTTTTTCCAGCAGCCGCCGGTAAAACTCAAACTCCAACTCTTCAATGCCCAACGCTGCCAGTTCGGGTGGCAGTAACCGCAGGATGTCGTCACTTTGGTGTATACCGCTGACCTCTTCCGGCTGAATGGCGGGTACCTGCACCATCACCCGGTATGGTTCAGGCTGCGCATCTTGTTGCTGCACCGCCTTGGCTTCATAGCTGCGGCCCAGTTGTTGTGCCAGCTTTTGTAGCTCTGGCTGCTGTTGCAGGAAGTCTCCGTACTCCACCAGCCGTTGGTAGTCACCACGTTGTAAATGGCCTTTGCTCATATCCCACAATCGGCCCGCGGCCGTGTCGTTCTCTGCCAGCACTGGTTCCAGTGCGCCGCTCAGAGCCAGCCGTTCTTGCAGCTCGGCCATCAGTTGTTCACGCTCCTGCTCCAGTAACTTATGGTGCAGCATCGTGGCCTGCAGCGTCAGGCTAATGCGCCAGCGTTGCAGAAACAGGGTTTGGAAGCTGCCATCGAGCGGATGAGCGGGGAGATCTGCGGCATCCACCATACTCCGTGCCTGGGCGTAAAACGGCGACGCGCATTGGCGTAATAGATCGAGCGTATCGTTAAGGTTTTGCGAGAACTGGCCGTGGCTTTCCAACTGGCATTGCTGATAGCGGTAAAACTCTTGCGCCAGCACCGGCGGCACCACGGCTTGCTGAATGCGATCTTTCAGTTGCAGCTTCCAATGAGGCAGATCGCGGTTGATCGCCCGACGTATCGCCGGGAATTTATTGAAAAATACCACCAACTGCGGCGTGGCCAACATGCCAATGATCAGCTCTTCGATCAGCTCGCCTTCGGAGATCGACAGCAGCATATCGAGCGTTTCGAGGCTCAGCATGGTTACTGGCCGCGCATTTGCTGGGACAGCTGTTTGATCTGCTCGGCCACCTGCAACAGGCTGGCTTCAATTTTCGCCAACCCGGCGGCAGGGGTGAACAGGCAAGGCTGATGCTGGCTGAATAACCGCCGCTGTTCCGCCTGGCGCTGGCTTAGTGTTTCTATTTCGTCCAGGAATTCTGGCGGGGTTCCCCCGGTCGGCTTACCCGGCAGGGCCAGCAGGGAGGGCTGGCGGCTGACGTCCAGCACGGTCAGGTGCAATTGCTCATCGACGTCCAGATCGATCTGCTGGGCAAAACCAATGCCGTTGAGCTTGGCGCGCACGTCACCGCCTTTTTGCAGCCAGTTTTCCAGCATGCTGCTTTCGATACTCAGGTGGTTAACCTGGATGTCGTGCAACTGTAACGGTTTTTGCAGCAGCAGCGTCAAAGTGGTGCCAGTGAGCGGATGCTCCAGCACATATTGTGGCTTACGGCTGAACATGCCGCCTTTTTTCACCAGTTGGATGGCTTGGCGATGGCTCTGCTGCTGTTGATGCTGCATCCAGCGGGTGTGGATCTGCTGTAGCTGGATCAACAAGGTTTGTTGCTGATAGGCCTGTTCGGTCAGCAACTGATCGACTTGTTGCTGTAACAATTTTAATGATGTCCGATCGTGCCACAGGCAATCCTTCAACAGCATTAAATCCAACGGCACAATGGTGTCGCGGCCGCTGAAAAAGGCACAGGCCTGCAGTAAGCGCAGGGATTTCTTCCAACGCCGGTCGGAAACATAAGGCGCCTGTTCCAAAGCGTCTAACCGTTGGCGCAGCAGGAAAATCAGCTCAAAGCAGTTTTCCGGCAGTTTGACCTTATCTATCTGCGGTTGCCATTGGTGGAACTCTTCATCGCTGATGCTCAGCGCCTCGGGTACCGGGTTGTCGCTTTCGTTCTGCCGGGCTACCAACAGCGAGCGGAAATTCTGTTTATCCTGCACCTTATCGAGCCACAGCCGGATCAGCATACGGTCATACAAGGCTTCAAGGCTGCTATCGGCCTCGGGTAATTCATTGGAGGCGGTGACCAGCAGGCGCAGCGGAATGGGTTCTTCACTGTTGCCGTTACGGAAACGGCGCTCGTTGATCGCGGTCAGCAGGGTATTGAGGATAGCCGGGCCAGCCTTCCAGATTTCATCAAGAAACACGATCTCGGCTTCAGGCAGATAACCCGCTGTCAGGCGTTGATAGCGGCCTTCATCTTTCAGTGCCTGGATCGACAGTGGGCCAAACACCTCTTCGGGCGTGGAAAAGCGCGTCATCAGGTATTCAAATGAGCGAGCGCTGCGGAAGGCAAATTTCAGCCGGCGGGCGATCAGACTCTTGGCGATCCCCGGTGGGCCGAGCAAGAACACGCTTTCCCCGCACAAGGCCGCCAGCAAGCACAGCCTGATAGCCTCTTGCCGTTCATAAAGGCCGCTCTCCAGCGCACTGCTGAGGCGGGAGATCCGTTCTGCCAGAAGTGTTGATGACGCCATAAAATAGCTCGCGTTGTCCGGAGGTTAGAGCCTGCCACCCAGGCCGACAGCCAATCTTGCTAGAGAATCCGATGATAAACCATCATTATTTTTAGCCTTATAGCTGGTTGATTAGTAAAATTTTTCTATGCTCAACAAGGGGGCTGATTCACATTTTGTTTATTTTTGGGGTCAGATAGTAGAGTAGGCAAGTGCTATAAATGATGCATACTGTGCGCCTTTTACCGGGTGTGACGGATCTTAGAGCCCGTATCTTTAGCCTGATGCTGATGCATCGGTTGACGGATGATCTAGCAAAAGAAGCAAACTATGAGCTCAGAACATAAACAGTCTTTATCGGCGGTTACCCTGGCGGCTATTGGGGTCGTTTACGGTGATATCGGCACCAGCCCGCTCTATACCTTGCGAGAATGTTTCTCCGGCCATTACGGTTTTGACGTCCGTCCCGACGTGGTGTTTGGTTTTCTTTCCTTAATCTTCTGGATGTTGATTGTCATCGTTTCCCTGAAGTATCTCACCTACGTCATGCGTGCGGATAACGCCGGTGAAGGCGGGATATTGACGTTGATGTCTTTGGCAGGGCGCCATACCTCGGCACGTACCACTTCCTTGCTGGTGATCCTGGGCCTGATTGGTGGCAGCTTCTTCTATGGCGAGGTGGTGATCACCCCGGCGATCTCGGTGATGTCGGCCATAGAGGGGTTGGAGATTGCCGCACCGTCGCTAGATCCCTACATCGTCCCGCTCTCCATTCTGGTACTGACCTTACTGTTTGCAATCCAAAAACATGGCACCGGCAGCGTAGGCAAACTGTTTGCCCCGGTGATGCTGCTGTGGTTTATCGTGTTGGCGGTGCTGGGGGCGCGCAGCATTATCGCCAACCCGGAAGTGTTGCAGGCGCTGAACCCGAAATGGGCCTTCAACTTCTTTGTTGAATATAAGAAGGTGTCGTTCTTCGCGCTCGGTGCGGTGGTGCTGTCGATTACCGGTGTGGAAGCGCTGTATGCCGATATGGGCCACTTTGGCAAATTCCCGATCCGCCTGGCCTGGTTCACCGTAGTGCTGCCTTCGCTGGTGCTCAATTACTTCGGCCAAGGGGCATTACTGCTGAAAAACCCGGAAGCGATCAAGAACCCGTTCTTCCTGTTGGCCCCAGACTGGGCACTGATCCCGCTGTTGATATTGGCCACGCTGGCCACGGTTATCGCCTCGCAGGCGGTAATTTCCGGCGTCTTCTCGTTGACCCGCCAGGCCGTTCGTCTGGGCTATCTGTCACCGATGCGCATCATTCATACCTCGGAAATGGAGTCCGGCCAGATTTATATCCCGGTGATCAACTGGACCCTGTATATCGCCGTGGTGTTGGTGATTGTGGGCTTCGAGCACTCCAGCAACCTGGCCGCGGCTTATGGTATTGCGGTGACCGGCACCATGGTATTGACCAGCATCCTGATCACCTCCGTTGCCATCAAGAACTGGCATTGGAATCGCTTCCTGGTGGGGGGTATTCTGGCGATCCTGCTGATTATTGATGTGCCTATGTTCTCGGCTAACGCCCTGAAGTTGTTCTCCGGCGGTTGGTTGCCGCTGACGTTGGCTCTGGTCATGTTCCTGATCATGATCACCTGGAAGAGCGAACGCTTCCGTCTACTGCGTCGGATGCATGAGCACGGCAACTCCCTTGAAGCGCTGATTGCCTCATTGGAAAAATCACCGCCGGTTCGCGTGCCTGGCACCGCTGTGTTTATGTCGCGGGCGATTAACGTGATCCCGTTTGCCCTGTTGCATAACCTCAAGCACAACAAAGTGCTGCATGAGCGGGTGGTACTGCTGACCTTGCGTACCGAAGATGCCCCTTATGTGCATAACGTCCGGCGGGTAACGATTGAACAACTGTCCCCGACCTTCTGGCGGGTGGTGGCCAGCTATGGCTGGCGTGAAACGCCGAACGTTGAGGAAGTCTTCCATCGCTGTGGGTTGGAAGGGCTGCCATGCCGGATGATGGAGACGTCGTTCTTTATGTCCCATGAATCGCTGATCCTCACCAAACGGCCGTGGTATCTGTTCCTACGCGGCAAGCTGTTTATCGCCCTGAGCCGCAACGCATTGCGGGCTGCCGACCAGTTTGAGATCCCGCCCAACCGGGTCATCGAACTGGGAACCCAGGTCGAAATCTAAATCAGGGGCTCAGCATTTGCTGGGCCCTTCTTTTTTATCTGCGCTTTTATCGAACGCGAGCGAAACGTTTCGATGGCGATCACATTTCCGCTATTACAAGGTTGTCTTCCCCTGCTGATTTTCTAAACTGACTCAATAGCGAAACGTTTCGCTGCTGGAGTTTACTCATGAAAAAAGGCGTACTACTGAATTCTGATGTTTCTGCGGTGGTCTCTCGTCTCGGCCACACCGATCAGATCGCGATTTGTGATGCGGGCTTGCCGATCCCGGCCGTGACGCCGCGTATCGATCTGGCGCTGACCCAAGGGGTGCCGACATTTTTGCAGGTTGTCGGTGTCGTGACGCAGGAAATGCAGGTAGAGAGCGCTATCCTGGCGGAAGAGATCGTCAAGCATAACCCATCGCTCCACCAAGCGTTGCTGGCTCAACTGACGCAGCTTGGCCAAAGCCAGGGCAATACCATCAACATTAGCTATATCAGTCACAGCGCGTTTAAAGCGCAAACCGAACATAGCCGAGCCGTGATCCGCAGCGGGGAATGTTCGCCCTACGCGAACGTGATCTTGTGCTCCGGCGTAACTTTCTGAGGCGCCTATGCAACCTTTACTGCAACTGAAAGGGATCGATAAGGCCTTTCCCGGCGTGAAGGCGCTTTCTGGGGCTGCCCTGAGCGTTTATCCCGGCAGGGTAATGGCGCTGGTGGGGGAAAACGGTGCCGGCAAATCCACCATGATGAAAGTGCTGACCGGTATCTACAACAAAGATGCGGGCAGCCAATATTTCCTCGGTAAAGAAGTGGTCTTCAATGGGCCGAAGGATTCGCAGGAAGCGGGTATCGGCATCATCCACCAGGAACTGAACCTGATCCCGCAGCTGACCATTGCCGAGAACATCTTTCTTGGCCGCGAGTTTGTTAACCGCTTTGGCCGCATCGACTGGAAACGCATGTATGCCGAAGCGGACAAACTGCTGGCACGTTTGAACCTGCGCTACAGCAGCCATCGGCTGGTGGGGGAATTGTCGATTGGCGATCAGCAAATGGTGGAAATTGCCAAGGTGCTGAGCTTTGAATCCAAAGTGATCATCATGGATGAGCCGACCGATGCCCTGACCGATACCGAAACTGCCTCGCTGTTTAAAGTGATCAACGAGCTGAAAGCCGAAGGCCGCGGCATTGTTTATATCTCACACCGCCTGAAAGAGATCTTCGAAATCTGCGACGATGTGACCGTATTCCGTGACGGGCAATTTATTGCCGAGCGGCCGGTTGCCGAACTGAATGAAGATTCGCTGATTGAAATGATGGTGGGCCGCAAGCTGGAAGAGCAGTATCCACGCCTGAATCTGCCGCGCGGTGAAAAACGCCTGCAGGTGAGCCACGTTTCCGGCCCTGGCGTGCATGACGTCAGCTTTACTTTATACCGCGGTGAGATTCTGGGTGTGGCTGGCCTGATGGGGGCTGGGCGTACCGAACTGATGAAGATCCTGTATGGTGCGGCGCCACGTAAAAGCGGCACCGTCAACCTGGACGGCCATGAGGTGGTAACTCGTACTCCTCAGGACGGCCTGGCCAACGGTATCGTCTATATCTCCGAAGACCGTAAACGTGATGGTCTGGTACTGGGGATGTCGGTGAAGGAAAACATGTCGCTCACCGCGCTGCGCTATTTCAGCCGTGCCGGTGGTGGCCTGAAACATGCCGACGAGCAGATCGCCGTCAGTGATTTTATTCGCCTGTTCAATATTAAAACGCCGTCGATGGAGCAACCGATTGGCCTGCTTTCCGGCGGTAATCAGCAAAAAGTGGCAATTGCCCGTGGCTTGATGACCCGGCCAAAGGTGCTGATCCTCGACGAACCGACCCGCGGCGTCGACGTTGGGGCCAAAAAAGAGATCTACCAGTTAATCAACCAGTTCAAGCAGGAAGGGCTGAGCATCATTCTGGTGTCTTCGGAAATGCCGGAGGTGCTGGGCATGAGTGACCGCATCCTGGTGATGCACGAAGGCCACCTCAGCGGCGAATTCCCGATTGAACAGGCCACCCAGGAAGTGCTGATGGCAGCAGCCGTCGGCAAGCAATACGGCGTAAAGCAGGAGTAATCAGATATGAGTTCACAAAGTGTCGCAGCTAAGCGCTGGTTCAGTAAAGAGTGGCTGTTGGAGCAGAAATCGCTGATTGCCCTGCTGGTGCTGATTGCCGTGGTGTCTTCGATGAGCCCGAATTTCTTCACCGTTAATAACCTGTTCAACATCCTGCAGCAAACCTCGGTGAACGCCATTATGGCGGTCGGTATGACGTTGGTGATCCTGACTTCCGGCATCGATTTGTCGGTCGGATCGCTGTTGGCGCTGACCGGAGCGGTAGCTGCTTCGATTGTCGGATTTGAAGTCAATGCGGTGGTGGCCGTTGCCGCTGCGCTGGCGTTGGGGGCTGCCGTAGGTGCCTGCACCGGGATTATCGTTGCCAAAGGCAAGGTTCAGGCGTTTATCGCCACCCTGGTGATGATGCTGTTACTGCGCGGTGTGACCATGGTGTACACCAACGGTAGCCCGGTCAATACCGGCTTTACCGACGTTGCCGATACCTTCGGCTGGTTCGGGATTGGCCGTCCGTTGGGCGTTCCTACCCCGATCTGGATCATGGCCATCGTGTTTATCGCCGCCTGGTATATGCTGCATCATACCCGTCTTGGCCGCTATATTTATGCGCTGGGCGGCAACGAAGCGGCTACCCGCCTTTCCGGTATCAGCGTCGATAGGGTTAAAATCATCGTTTACTCCCTGTGTGGCCTGCTGGCGGCACTGGCTGGGGTCATTGAAGTGGCGCGCCTGTCCTCTGCACAACCTACTGCGGGTACCGGCTATGAGCTGGATGCCATCGCTGCGGTGGTGCTGGGTGGTACCAGCCTGGCTGGGGGTAAAGGGCGCATCGTCGGTACCCTGATCGGGGCGCTGATCCTTGGCTTCCTGAATAACGGTTTGAATTTACTGGGTGTTTCTTCCTACTACCAAATGATCGTGAAAGCAGCCGTTATTCTGCTGGCGGTTCTGGTAGACAACAAAAGTAACAAGTAACCTCTCCCCTACAGGAATCACGACCATGAAAATGAAAAAACTGGCAACCTTAGTTTCGGCCATCGCATTAACTGCCACTCTGAGCGCTAACGCCTTGGCAAAAGACACCATCGCGCTGGTGGTTTCTACGCTCAACAACCCGTTCTTTGTTTCGATGAAAGAGGGGGCGCAGTTGGAAGCCAACAAGCTGGGTTATAACCTGGTGGTGCTGGACTCCCAGAACAACCCGGCGAAAGAGTTGGCCAACGTGCAGGATCTGATGGTGCAGAACCCGAAACTGCTGCTGATTAACCCAACCGACTCTGACGCGGTAGGTAACGCCATCAAGATGGCCAACCAGGCCAAGATCCCAGTCATTACGCTTGACCGTATGGCAGCGAAAGGCGAAGTGGTTAGCCATATCGCTTCCGACAACCGCGTGGGCGGTAAAATGGCCGGTGACTTTATTGCCCAGAAAGCCGGTGCTGACGCTAAAGTGATCCAGCTGGAAGGCATTGCCGGGACATCTGCTGCCCGTGAACGTGGTGAAGGCTTCCAACAGTCACTGGAGCAGAACAAGTTTAAACTGCTGGCCAGCCAGCCGGCGGACTTCGATCGTACCAAAGGTCTGAACGTCATGCAGAACCTGCTGACCGCGCATCCAGACGTGCAAGCAGTGTTTGCACAGAACGATGAAATGGCACTGGGCGCTCTGCGTGCATTGCAAACAGCGGGTAAAACGGACGTGATCGTCGTTGGTTTTGACGGTACCGCAGACGGTGTGAAAGCGGTTGAAGGCGGTAAATTGGCTGCCACTGTGGCACAGCGTCCGGATCAGATCGGTGTGATTGGCGTAGAAACGGCAGATAAGATCTTGAAAGGCGAGAAAGTACCGGCGACTATCCCGGTTGATTTGAAACTGGTTACCAAGTAAGTCATCTCCAGCGCCATCGGAACGGGGCGTGACGATGGCGCGCAATTTAAGGGATCCCTGTGATGGAAACAGCAAAGCTGGTGGTTTTGGGCAGCATCAATGCCGACCATATCCTCAATATCAACCAGTTTCCCCAGCCGGGCGAAACGGTGATCGGCCAGCAGTATAAGGTGGCCTTTGGTGGCAAAGGGGCTAACCAGGCGGTAGCTGCCGGGCGCAGCGGTGCGGATATCGCCTTTATTGCCTGTGTAGGCGAAGACGATATTGGTGAACGTATTCGCCAACAGCTGGCAACCGATCGCATCGATACCCAACCGATTGAAGCTATCACTGGCAGCACCACCGGCGTGGCGCTGATTTTCGTCAATGCCGAAGGCGAGAACGTGATTGGTATCGATGCCGGTGCCAACGCGGCGGTCACTCCCGATTATCTCAACCGCTATCGGCAACGGGTTATCGATGCTGATGCATTACTGATGCAGCTTGAATCACCGCTGGAAACGGTGATTGCCGCCGCCAAACTGGCCAAGCAGCACCAAACCCAGGTGATCCTTAATCCGGCTCCGGCCTGTGAGCTGCCTGACGAACTGTTAGCCATGATCGACATGATCACCCCGAACGAAACCGAAGCCCAGCGGCTGACCGGTATCGCGGTGAATAATGACGCTGACGCCGAGCGTGCCGCCAACATCCTGCATGATAAAGGCATCGGCTGCGTGATTATCACCCTCGGTAGCCGTGGTGTGTGGTTGAGCGAAAACGGTAAAGGCAAATTGGTACCGGGCTTTAAGGTCAAGGCGGTAGATACCATCGCGGCCGGTGATACGTTCAACGGTGCCTTGGTTACTGCTTTGCTCGAAGGCAAAGTGATGAGTGATGCGGTGCGTTTCGCTCATGCGGCGGCGGCCATTGCCGTTACCCGGCCGGGTGCACAACCTTCCGTGCCATGGCGTGAAGAGATTGACGCCTTCTTGCAGCAACAGGGATAACGCTTTGGCTACCATGAAAGATGTCGCCCGCCTGGCGGGTGTTTCAACCTCGACGGTCTCGCACGTGATCAATAACAATCGCTTTGTCAGCGACAGCGTGCGTCACAAAGTCATGGTGGCCGTGGAACAGCTTAACTATGCCCCTTCCGCACTGGCGCGCAGCCTGAAACTCAATACGACGCGCACCATCGGCATGCTGGTGACCTCCAGCAATAACCCGTTTTATGCCGAAGTGGTGCGCGGCGTTGAACGCAGCTGCTATGAGCGCGGCTACAGCCTGATCCTGTGCAACACCGAGGAAGATGTGGCGCGTATGAACAGCAGCATGGAGACGCTGCTGCAAAAGCGGGTGGATGGTCTACTGGTGATGTGTACTGAAAACCACCGCCCCTCTCAGGATGCGCTGAGCCGCTACCCCTCGTTACCGATCGTGATGATGGACTGGTCGCCGTTCGAAGGGGCCAACGATATCATCCAGGATAACTCGTTGCTTGGGGGGGAAATGGCTACCGATCATCTGATCGCTCGCGGCTATCGCCAAATCGCCTGTATCGCCGGGCCGCTGGATAAAACCACCGCGCGCCATCGTTTGGAAGGCTATCGCCGAGCCATGCAGCGTGCCGGTCTTGAAATCCTGCCGGGCTATGAGGTGTATTGCGATTTTGAGTTTGAAGGCGGTGTGCATGCCATGAGGCAGTTGTTGGCGTTGGCCGAGCCTCCTCATGCGGTGTTTGCTGGCAACGATGCCGTCGCCGTCGGCGTTTATCAGGCGCTGTATCAGGCCGGGCTGGTGGTGCCACGGGATATGGCCGTGATGGGTTACGACGACATCGAACTGGCCAAATATCTGGCCCCACCGCTCAGCACCATTCATCAACCCAAAGATTCGCTAGGGGAACTGGCGATCGATGCGCTCATCAACCGCCTGCAAAACCCCGAACGTGATGCCCAGATCCTGGTGCTGACGCCAGAGCTGGTGGAGAGAGACTCTGTCGGTTACCGCTAACGGGTCACCTTCGCTTCTTTGCGTGATTTCTCTTTGCCGGTGATCAGGTTATTGCCGTCTTTTCTTCTTAACAGCATAAAGACGAAGGCCGAAGCGACGGTCACTATCCCCATGGTAATAAAGGTGTAGTGGAACTGATCGATCATGGTGCCGATCTCCATCGAGCCATAGAAGCGCAACACGGCGGCACTGATCGCCACGCCAAAGCTGATAGACAACTGCTGTGTCACTGCCAGTACGCTATTGCCGGAACTGGCGTTGCCATCGTTCAGGTCTGCCAGGCTGATGGTATTCATGGCGGTAAACTGCGTCGACATCGCCATCCCTAGAACAAACAGCGGCAAAATCATCAGCCACAGCGGCATACCTGGGCTTTGCAGTGAGAACTGCGCAATCAACACGCCGATAATGATAGTGATACCCACCAACGTCTTACGATAGCCGAACCAGCGCAACACCTGGGTAACGGTAGACTTGGCCATCAGAGAACCCACCGCCGTCGGGGCCATCATGCAACCGGCGACGATCGCCGAATAGCCAAAGGCTACCTGCAGCATCAACGGCATCAGGAACGGAACGCAGCCGGTCCCCAGCCGCGAGGCCACATTACCGGCAATGCCCACGGAAAAGGTGCGGGTCTTGAACAGATCCAGCCCAATCAGTGGCTGAGTGTGGCGGCGGGCGTGAATGATATAGCCAAACAGCATCACAAAGCCGCTCAGGAACACCCCTAGAGAAATGTAATTGGCCAGCACCTGCTCGCCGAATAGCTCCAGGCCGGTGGAGATAAGAACCAGGCTAAGGCCAAACAGCATAAAACCGATGAAATCAAACGGCCGCTTCGGTGTGGTGAAGTCCGGCATGTATTTGCGGGCGTAGACGATGCCGAGCAAGCCTATCGGGATATTAATCAGGAAGATCCAATGCCAGGTAGCGTAGGTCACCAGCCAGCCGCCAAGCAGTGGCCCCATTATTGGCCCAACCAGGCCAGGCATGGTGACAAAGTTCAGTACCGGCAACAGCTCACTACGCGGATAGGCCCGCAACAGGGCAAGGCGTGCCACCGGCATCATCATCGCGCCGCCAATCCCCTGTAAAATACGTGAGGCAACCAGGAAACTCAGCGTCGGGGACAAGGCACACAATAACGAGCCAAAGGTAAACAGGGATACGGCGATAATAAACACCCGCCGGGTACCGAAGCGATCGGCCAGCCAGCCGCTCACCGGGATTAGCATCGCAACCGTCAGGGTGTAACTGATCACCGCCGATTGCATTGCTAAAGGGGAACGGTCGAGGCTGTGGGCTATCGCCGGCAAGGCGGTATTGAGAATAGTGGCATCCAACGCCTGCATAAAGAACGCCATCGCGGCGATCCAAGGCAACCCTGCCATGCTGCGTGCAGATTTTGTCATCGTGATCTCATTTTCCTTCTATATATAGATGCGGAGTTTACGCATTCCCCTGCAACAATGTTTGGCATGCAGTGAGGGCTGCGATGCTGTCACTGGCGACTATGGCATCCACAATGGCCTGATGGTGTTGCAGCTTGATCACTTCATTACCGGTGATCGCCCGGAAATAGCTTTGATACACCGAGCTGAACAGGTTGGCGAACGAGGTGAGAAACGGATTGGCGCTGGCTTCATAGATCAACTGGTGGTACTGGGTATCGACTTCAATCCAGCGTTCGCGGTCAAAATCCACGTGTAGCGCCTGCATTTCTGCCATCAGCGTGACCAATCGCGCCTTTTGCTCCGGGGTGGCATTGATTGCTGCCAATGAACAGGCTTGAGGCTCGAGCGACGTGCGTAGGATAAGGAAGTGCTGCATTACTTGGCCGAAGTTCTCCCTGGTCATCCACCAGGTCAGCAGATCCTGATCGAGGAAGTTCCATTGGCTTTGCGGCATAACTCTGGTACCGATGCGGGGGCGCGGTAACAGCATGCCTTTGGCCGCCAGCATTTTTACCGCTTCACGTACCGCAGTGCGGCTGACGCCAAACTGTTCTGCCAAATCCATCTCGCCTGGCAGGATGCTGCCGGCTTGATATTCACCGGCCAGGATCTGTTGGCCGAGCTTTTCTGCCAGCAGATAAGAAAGATTACGCTGTGCCGCCTGTTGTTGAGCATCGAATTGCATGGCTGCGGTTCCTTTAACTGCATTGTTATCTTTCATTTTACGCCAGGGAGCGCCAGCTTTTACGGCTGTTTTCGGGAAAAAGTGGCAAAAACGACGAACAAGACAGCGTTTTGCCGAAAAAAGCCGCGCTTGAAAAGTTTTTTGAATTTAGGGGTTGCGCCCTTCTGAGAACTCCCTATAATGCGCCTCCACTGACCGGGAACAACGACTCCTCTAACGAGAACCAAGTCATCCAGCCAGGAAGACCAACCCGGTGAAAACACCGAAATAAAGGTTGACTCTTCAGGGGAATCGCGTAGTATACGCCTCCTCGAGTTAGCAAGCGAAAGCGCGTAACTCACTGCTCTTTAACAATTTATCAGACAATCTGTGTGGGCACTCACAAGACGATATCCAGCTACTTCGGTAGCAAAAAAATATCAAGTCTTGAAGAGT
>NZ_JAELTL010000239.1:0-320 GCF_016428815.1 Serratia sp. ASV30
ATCGCACAGCCGTTAGCGCTGCTGGCCACCCTGGCAGCCAATAAAATGGGCGATGCGCTCAGCGGATTGATTGCGTTGGCGCGCCACCAGTTGACCCAGGATTTAACCTTTGTTGACGGCCTGAACCCTGTCTCTTATACACATCTGACGCTGCCGACGATGCCAACTGGGTGTAGATCTCGGTGGTCGCCGGGTCATTAAAGGGGGGGGGGGGGGGGGGGGGGGGGGGGGGGGGGGGGGGGGGGGGGGGGGGGGGGGGGGGGGGGGGGGGGGGGGGGGGGGGGGGGGGGGGGGGGGGGGGGGGGGGGGGGGGGGGGGGG
>NZ_JAELTL010000240.1:0-320 GCF_016428815.1 Serratia sp. ASV30
GACCGTCGCCCTGGCTGCCAATCAGGACGGTATTCTTATTTCAGCGACTCAGGTACAGACCGCTGGCGTGCTCGATGATCGCTTCTCAGCCGCCGCGGAAGGCCTGGAATATGGTGCTCTGCTGACCCTGTCTCTTATACACATCTCCGAGCCCACGAGACAGGAGGTATCATCTCGTATGCCGTCTTCTGCGTGAAAGGGGGGGGGGGGGGGGGGGGGGGGGGGGGGGGGGGGGGGGGGGGGGGGGGGGGGGGGGGGGGGGGGGGGGGGGGGGGGGGGGGGGGGGGGGGGGGGGGGGGGGGGGGGGGGGGGGGGGGGGG
>NZ_JAELTL010000241.1:0-320 GCF_016428815.1 Serratia sp. ASV30
CCCCCCCCCCCCCCCCCCCCCCCCCCCCCCCCCCCCCCCCCCCCCCCCCCCCCCCCCCCCCCCCCCCCCCCCCCCCCCCCCCCCCCCCCCCCCCCCCCCCCCCCCCCCCCCCCCCCCCCCCTTTCCACGCAGAAGACGGCATACGCGATGATACCTCCTGTCTCGTGGGCTCGGAGATGTGTATAAGAGACAGGTCTAAAGCAGACCGCGAAGAAGCTCGTACCATGACCCGTGGCGGTAAAGGCAAGCGTAAGCCAAGCACCCTGCAGCAGGGCTTTAACAAGCCGGCTCAGGTGGTTAACCGTGACGTGGTGATCGGC